>JAFAQG010000172.1 GCA_019246575.1 Acidobacteriaceae bacterium | reverse complement strand
GTTCCCGACCCACTCTGCTCGAGTACTCGTTCGATGGACGACCATATCGACGCGGGCGCCTCAATAGGGGGAACATGCAGCAGAAGGTCCCTCCCGCGCTTCACCTCGTCGCACTCAGTCCGGCAACGCGCACACGTGTTTAGGTGGAGCTCGGTTCGACGCGCGTCGGCTTCCGCGAGTTGGCCGTCGAGGTAAGCCGGAATGTAGCGGGAAACGTGTCTCGAAAACATCTCTACTGCGCTTTCCCGATCACCGTCTTCAGACGCTCGGCCAGGAATCTGTGCCCGCGGTTCAACCTGGAAGCCACCGTGCCTAATGAGCACCCGAGAGCTTTGGCCATCTGTTCGTACGAAAGGTCTTCGAAATACCGCAGCAGGATCGCGACTCGGAACTTTGGAGGCAAAGCTGATACGGCAGCACGTACGCACTTGGCGATCTCGTTGCGTGCATAATCGTGCTCGTGAGATTCGGTCGCCGCGAATGCTTCAATATGGGAGCGTTCAATAGACGCTGGGCGGCCGTGATAACTCCTGCGTGCGTCAAGACACGCATTTACAACTAGCCGGTACAACCAGGTGGAGAAGTCTGCATCGCCGCGAAACTGACGCACGGACGCGATCAGTTTGAGAAAAACCTGCTGCGTAACATCGCCGGCTGCAACAGCGTCGCCGTGAAAGAAATACAGTGCAATCGAATACACGCGATCTTTATAGGATTCGTAGAGTGTACGAAAGGCGTCCCGGTCGCCCGACCGGCAAGCCTCGATCACTTCGGTGCTGAGCTCACGAGCGCTCAGGTTGACCACCAGCGATTCAGACGGAACATGAAACGGTTTTCTTCCATTTTCTTGACCCGCTTTTGCATGGGACGCCTATTAAACCCCAAGATTCACTGTGGAAGCATGTCTAACAGCGAATTGCCCAACAAGCTATATGCTGAGAGTGCAGGCGGTCTCAACCCCGGGGGCGAGTAGCCAGTTTACCGGAAGCAACAACGCCCCGGACGCGTCGAACAAGAAAATTGAACGGAACCACACTCCAGGCGCTCTGGCGCATCATTACGCGCGTTGACAAAAGCAAGATCAACGCATGGATGGCGCTTCGAAATACGCTTGCCGTTGCGCTTCCACTCGGCATCGCAATGGCATTGCGCCACCCGCTCGCGGGCGTAGCCATCAGCACCGGAGCGTTGAACGTTTCCTACTCGGATGGCCGGGATCCATACGCACAGCGGGCCCGCAGAATGCTCGCTTGGACGCTTCTCGGCGGCATAGCCGTTTTCATCGGATCCGTAACGGGGCGGACAAGCTGGCTGGCGGTCCTGGCGGCTGTGGTATGGGCCTTTGGCGCCGGCATGCTGGTATCCGTAAGCACCAGGGCAGGCGACCTCGGGTTGAACACGCTTGTAATCTGCATCGTGTTCGGCGCTCGCGGAGCGATGGATGCAAAGGGCGCGCTGGCTGCCAGTCTGCTCGCGATCAGCGGTGGCTTGATGCAGATGCTATCGGCTCTCGTGTTTTGGCCGCTCCGCCCGGATGCGCCCGAGCGTGTCGCAATCGGCAAGGTTTATGCCGGGCTCTCAAACGAACTGGATCCCTCATCGGCCGATCCGCTTTCAACACCGCTGAGCAGCCCCAGCCCGCAGATGCAAGAAACACTAAACGCTCTCGGCCGCGATCACAGCATTGAAAGCGAACGCTATCGTATGCTGTACGATCAAGCGGACCGTATCCGGCTATCCGCGTACGTGCTCAACCGCCTGAGGTCCGAACTCTATCACGAGCAGCGGAGGCAGCGAGATCCGACGGACGCGTACATTGCCGCGATTGATCGGCTGTTACTGCAGGCAGGAAGAGTTACTGCCGCTGTGAGTGCGGCGCTGCTATCGAATCAAGCGAGGATTGAGGACGCGGTACTCGCGCAGAAACTCGAAACGTTTTTGAAAGAGGTGAACGCGGCAACTCGCGACTCAGCTGCACCGTTCGCGACCGAGATGTTCGCCGCCATGGACGTGCTCGCGGGCCAGCTTCGCTCCGTGCTCCGGTTGGCGGAGCACTCAAGTATGTGCGACGTGTTCGAGCATCAGGCAGCATCGCATCCGTGGCGGCTCGAAGTGCGCAGCTGGATCGGTACGCTGCGTGCCAACCTTGACCCTCGGACGCCGGTCTGCCGGCATGCCATTCGTCTGGCCGTGTGCGTCGCTTTGGGCGATGGTATCGGTCGAATGATTTCCTGGCAGCGTTCGTACTGGATTCCAATGACGATTGCAGTAGTGCTGAAGCCCGACTTCGCAACTACCTTCAGCCGCGGGATCTTACGTCTGGCAGGAACGTTTGCAGGCCTGTTGCTCGCGACCGTGTTGTACCATCTGTTTCCTGTCTCCGCGGTTGCGTTGACACAGGCCGTCCTTGTCGGCGCCTTCACCTTCATGCTCAGAAGCGTCGGTCCGGCAAACTACGGCGTTTTCACCGTGGCGGTAAGCGGCCTCATCGTGTTTCTGATCGCGGCGACTGGAATTTCCCCGAAAGAAGTGGTAGCCGAGCGCGCAATGAACACAGCCGCAGGAGGTATCTTCGCGCTCATTGCCTATGCGCTTTGGCCGACCTGGGAGCGAACCCACGTCTCGGACGTTATGGCCGACGTGATTGATCGCTGCCGCGACTATTTTCGCGCCGTCGCAGACCGCTTTGGGATAGACGCAATCACCAGAGAAGACGAACTCGACGGCGTACGGGGCGCATGGCGGCGCGCGCGTTCAAATGCCGAAGCATCCGTCGATCGCCTGAGCTCGGAACCCGGCACATCGCCTGAGCAACTGGCCCTGCTTACCTCGATGCTCGCCAGTTCGCACGCACTGGTGCATGCCATCATGGCGCTCGAAGCGGCGTTGATTCATGGACAGGCCCAGAGAGTCCCGGAAGCGTTTCGCACCTTCGCTAAGGACGTCGATTTCACTCTCTATTTCCTGGCACAAGCGCTGCGAGGCTCGCACGCGGCGTTCGAGATTTTGCCGAAATTGCGCCAGGATCACCGGCGTCTGGTTGAGGCACGAGATCAGTTCTCGCCCAATCCCGAACTCGTGCTCGTGGAGACGGACCGAGTCACGACTGGCTTGAATACTTTACGTGAACAGGTGATGCGCTATGTAGCGCAACCTGTGGCTATGCCGGCGCACGAGGCAGCCGCCGCTCGATGAAGAGGCGTGCGCTTTAAACCGCAGTCGCGCCCGCCATGTCGGGGCGCTGTTCAGCCGCTTCCGCAAGCGCAGCCGTTTTTACAAAACAGCGCAATACCTCCGCCACGCTCCAGGCCTGGGCGCAGCAACCGCGCGGAGTGAACGGCGGCTCGGCATCGAAAATCTCGCTGATTGACCCTGCACAGGCCGCGTGCGTTGCCGACCGGAACCCCTCGAGAAATGCGCGTGCGCCGCTCACGTCATCCGGATAACACCTCAACCACGCGTCGATAAACGGGCCGATGAGCCACGCCCACACAGTGCCCTGATGATACGCAGCGTCACGCGAGCGAAGGTCGCCATCATAACGCGGCTTGTAATCCTTTTCCCCGGGCGCCAGAGAACGAAGGCCGACAGGTGTCAAGAGCCGGTCTTTTACGACGCGCAGTACCGATGCCCACCGCGATTCGTCCAGGACAGGATGCTGCAACGAAAAAGAAAACAACTGGTTCGGACGGCACGACGGATCGTCGCCTCCGCCTTCGGTGTCAACAACGTCGTATAGGTAACCGCCCTGCTCGTACCAGAAGCGCTTATTGAACGATTCGCGGCAACGCGCTGCGTGTGCCGCGATGCCGTTTGCTTCGTCCGTCCGGTTTGCATCGCGCAACCAGCCTTCAAGCAGGCACAGAGCGTTGTACCACAGCGCATTGATCTCGACAGCTTTACCGCGGCGCGGAGTTACCACCCAGCCGTCGACCTTGGCATCCATCCAAGTAAGTTGGTACCCATCCTGCCCCTGAACTAATAGGCCGTCCTTATGGTCGACGTGGATGTTGAACAATGTTCCGCGGAGATGATGGCCCACGATGTCGAGCAGCCGAGGCAAAATGTGACTGAGCAAGTGACCGTCATTCGTCGCCTCCACATAACGGCTCAGCGCGTGAAAAAACCAAAGCGTTGCATCCGCAGTATGATACAGACCGCTGGTCTTTCCTTCCGGAAACATGTTAGGAATTAAGCCGTCCCGCATGTAATGTGCAAAAGTACGCAGAATGTAACTTGCTTCGATCTGCCGGCCTGTAACTAAGGTCAGGCCTTCGAGGCTAATCATGGTGTCGCGACCCCAGTCCGTGAACCAATGGTAACCGGCAACAATACTTCGAATCTCATCGCCGGCAGCGTGCGCTCGAGCTGCATCCTGCTGCCTGCCTACAGGAGTGAAGATGAACTGGTCAGCCGCCCAAATTAGTTCTTTGCACGTTTCCTCGGACAGCGTAGGATGGGCCTCGAGCAGCAGCCGGCGTTTCCGATCCTGCTCCGCATCCCACGCCTGCGAGGGACCGAGGGCGTCGATTACGTCCCACGATTCAGTTGACGCAATCAGAGTTGCACTTTCTCGAGCATCGATCTCAATCGAAAAATATCCGGGACTCCACAAGTTGCCCTGGTACGTGTAACCCCGGCTTTTCTCGAGGCTGTAGATAACATCCTCAATAGTTAAGCAATCAATCGAGAAGTTAGCCGATTTCCCCAAAACGACCATGCGCAGAGGCGGAATATCGCCCGAGCTCTTTGCTAGTTCATAATTGTGATCTCGTACCGTTAGAGTATATGGTTCGACCGGCGTATTGACCGGAGCTTCATGCCCGCGCATATTTACGGCGGGCCGTAGTTCCAGCTTCAGAGGGCCGCCGCCCGTGGTGATCCGGTAATTGATATAGGTCGTGTTCTGGTGGTGCGGGATAACGAGCCGCTTTTCGAGCGTGACGCCTCCGAGCTCGTATATCCATACCGGAAGCCCTCCCTCGAGCTCGAAGGCCGTAAGAAATTGCGAGCCGCCTGAATACTCGCCCTTGGCTGTTCGTTCACCGTTCAATTGAACCGTGCGGCCATCCGCCAGTACGACATGCTCGAGTATGTCGTTTAGCATCATTGTCCGTCCCAAAGGTGACGGAAGGGCCGCGATCAGATAACCGTGAAACACTCGTGTCAGGGTGCCGCCGATCGTTCCCGATGCATACCCGCCCAGACCGTTGGTCACCAGCCATTCGGTCTCAGTCAGGTTTCGAAGATCGTCTTGCGTAAGTGGCGTATTCGACTCATGTCGAAAAATTCGGTTCATTCAATTCTGCCGAAGAAAGGATTTACTAATTTGCGGGGACAGGATGCAGCAACACTGCGGCCTCGCCAGGGATTCGCCAGTTCTCTTCTGTATCGAGGGGCGGGGTGCCGCAGCCGCCGTATTGCGGGTCTTCGCTGGACCACAACTTTGCCCATTCAGTCGAAAGCGGGGGAGCTAGCAAGGGTTCCGGAGCGGGATTGAACTCCAACTCTGTTCCTAGATTAACCAGTAGCAGGCGGTCGTGTTGAAAACCAGGAGAGAAAAACCGAATGGCGAAGCATTGGGCGGAAAGAACCGCGCCATCGATACCGTCAGCGCCTTGCCGCGAAATGACGGCATCCTCGCGGCGTAAGCGAAGCAGGTCGCGATGCAGCGAGTAAATATGCGCATGCTGCCCGACCTCGGAAAAGTCCAACTTACATTTTTCGAAGGTGGCATAAGCAGCGGGATCGGCAAAACACTGCTTCATCTCCGGGGTCCGCAATGAGGGCCACTGGGCGAGAAATTCTTCGCGCCCGGATTTAACCAGCTTCGCCAGCTCCGGTTTGTGATCCGCGAAGAACAGGAACGGGCTCGAGGCCGCGAACTCCTGCCCTTGAAAGAGCATCGGTGTTCCAGGGCCTAGCAGCGTAACGGCCGTCACGGCTTTCAGTTTCCCTGGCGACGTCAACTCATGGACTCTTTGCCCGTGTCCCGAGTTCGCTACCTGATCGTGATTTTGGATGTAATTCACCATGGCCGCGCGCGCCGTCCCGAACGTCGGAGTGCCGCGCCGCTGCTTTTGCCATCGGTACCACTGGCCCTGGTAAAGATAGCCGTACTTTACAGCCGAAACGAACTCTTGCGGGGTGCCACGGTAATCGCTGTAATACGCCTCCGCCTTTCCCGTCAGCGCGACCATGGCTGCATGGTGGTAATCGTCGTTCCAAAGCGCGTCCAGGCCATAACCACCATCTTCGACCGCTTTGATCATCTCCATTCGTTGCGGTTCGTTCTCCGCAATCAGAAGAATCGATCTGTTCCCCGCGGCGCTACGGCAAGCCGCAGCGATCTCGGTAAGAATGAACGGCTGCGACGAATCGTGTATATCCTGCGTCGCGTCAAGACGCAGTCCGTCCAGGTGAAATTCACGGATCCAGTAGGCTGCGTTCTCGCGAAAGAACTCGCGCACCGGCGCGCAGCCTGCACCGTCGAAATTGATGCCCGGCCCCCAGTCGGTTTTGTGTTCTTGGCTGAAATACTCGGGTGAAAACTTAGACAGGTAATTTCCGTCAGGACCGAGGTGGTTGTAAACGACATCCAGAATCACCCCAATCTCGAGCGAATGAGCCCGGTCTACAAAGGCCCGCATGTCGTCCGGCCGGCCGTAAATGGAGGCGGGCGCGTAAAGCTGCACCCCGTCGTACCCCCATCCAAATTTACCCGGGAAATCGGCCACCGGCATAACTTCGATGACCGTTATACCCGTATCCCGCAGGTATTGGAGTTTTTCAGTCGCCGATCGCCAGGTTCCTTCGGGCGTGAAGGTTCCAAGATGGAGTTCGTAAATGACTTGGCCTTGGAGCTTGCAACCTCGCCATTTCGCATCCGTCCAACGAAACGCCCCTGGGTCTATGATTTCTGACGAATGATGCGGGCCCCGCGGCTGGAACCTGGAGGCCGGATCGGGGTACGGCATCTCATCGCCGATATCGTACCGGTACAGCGTTCCAGGCCCGACATCCCGTACGAGGCCGGAAGAATACCCGCTATCCTCCGGTTCCAAAGCCACTGGATCGCGGCCATCCTCAAAGACAACGCTCACTGCCGCCTTCGAAGGAGCCCAGACCCGGAAATGTGCGTCTCGTCTGCGGTCGAGCACTTCTGCTCCCACCGGCATCTGCCGCGTGAAACTGCCGTGCGCCGTTGCGACTTGATCAGGCAATCCGAAGCTCAACAATTTCTAGACCCCGCCCGGCATGTACGTATTTCGTGCAGTACAGGTACAGGTCGTGCGGACCCCTTAATCTCTATCGACAAAGGGATAAATCATGTTACCCTGCCTGTAGGTGAACCCCTTCAGCCATTTGCGCCAACTCGAGGCGGAGAGCATCCACATCATGCGCGAGGTCGTAGCCGAGTGCCAGCGGCCCGTCCTGCTGTATTCCATCGGCAAAGATTCTTCCGTCCTGCTTCGTCTGGCACAGAAGGCCTTCTATCCCGGCCCCATCCCGTTTCCTCTGCTGCACATCGACACCAGCTATAAGTTTCGCGAAATGATAGAGTTCCGGGACCGCTATACGGTCGAGCTCGGGTTGAAGCTGATCGTCCACACGAATACGCAAGCGCTCGAGCAAGGCGCAAACCCATATGCCTGGGGTACGCAGCGGTGCTGTGGCGCGCTCAAGACGACGGCGCTTCTGGATGGCCTCCGAAACGGCGGCTTCGATGCGGCGATGGGCGGCGCTCGACGAGACGAGGAGCGCTCGCGGGCCAAGGAGAGGGTGTTCTCGTTCCGCGACACGCGAGGGCAGTGGGACCCGAGGAATCAACGCCCAGAGCTCTGGAACCTGTTCAATCCTCGTATCCATCCCGGTGAAAGCCTGCGTGTGTTCCCGCTTTCGAACTGGACCGAGATGGACGTCTGGCAATACATTCACGCCGAAAACATTCCCATCGTGCCCCTCTATTTCGCGAAGGAGCGCGAGATGCTGGTGCGCGGCGATTCCCTGATTCCAGTCGAGAACCCGATTGTCAAGCGCTTGCCGGGCGAGAAGACGCACTGGATCAAGTGCCGCATGCGTTCGCTCGGCTGCAGCCCCTGCACGGGCGCAATCCGGTCCGATGCCGATACCGTGCCTCGAATTATCGAAGAGCTGATCGGGATGCGGCGCTCGGAGCGGCAGAACCGGATCATCGATCACGATCAGGACGGCTCGATGGAACTCAAGAAGCAGGAAGGGTATTTCTGATGTCGGCTCTCTCGGTGCTCGAGTTGCGCGACAGCTTCGAAGAATTCCTCGAGCAGGAAGAATCGAAAGATCTGTTACGGTTCACGACGGCAGGCAGCGTCGATGACGGTAAATCGACCCTGATCGGCCGGTTGCTCTTCGATTCGCGAAACGTTTACGAAGACCAGCTCGAGTCCGTGACAAAGGCCTCCGTCGGGCGCAACGCCGGCGCAATCGATTTTTCGTTGCTCACGGATGGTCTGCGCGCCGAACGCGAACAGGGCATCACCATCGACGTCGCGTACCGGTACTTCGCAACACCGAAACGAAAGTTCATCATCGCCGACACACCGGGCCACGAGCAGTACACGCGCAACATGGTCACGGGTGCATCCACTGCCGAGCTTGCTGTCGTTCTGGTGGATGCGCGCAAGGGTCTGCTGCCGCAATCCCGCCGCCACGCCTACATCTCGTCGCTGCTGGGACTGCCGCATCTTGTAGTCGCAATCAATAAGATGGACCTCGTCGGCTACGACCAGCACGTTTTCAATCACATCGAGACCGATTTCCGGCGCTTTCTTTCCCGATTCCAGTCCATCGAGCCGTACTTCGTACCGATCAGCGCGCTCGCCGGCGACAACGTTGTCACGCGCAGTTTGAATATGAAGTGGTTCCATGGGCCGAGCCTGCTTGAATACCTGGAGCGGGTGCCAGTGGGAAATCGCTCGCAACGCGCGGCGTTTCGTTTTCCAGTGCAGCGCGTTGTGCGGCCCGATCAGGAATTTCGGGGATATGCCGGCACCATCGCGTCCGGGCATGTGCGGCCGGGCGATCGCGTCACCGTTCTCCCGTCCGGACGCTCGACGCGAGTGAAGAACACCATCACCTTCGACGGGAATCTTAATCACGCGCACGCCGGGCAGTCGGTCACCATTACGCTCGAAGACGACATCGATATCAGCCGCGGTGACATGATCGCCCCTTCCGACGATCTGCCTGATACTGCAACCGGAATCGAAGCCACGCTTGTGTGGCTGAATGCTACACCGGCTGAATTGAACAAGCGCTATCGCCTGAAACACACAACCACAACGCAATGGGCGGACCTCAAGAGCATCGACTACCGCGTCAACATCAACAATCTGGATCGGGAACCCGCCGACACCCTTGAGATGAATGCGATCGGATCCGTTCGCATTGAGATTGCGCGACCGATTTCTTTCGATCCATACCCGAAGAACCGGGCTACGGGCAGTTTCATTCTGATTGATCCGGCAACCAACGCCACTGTGGCTGCGGGTTTGATCTCGGGAAAAGCGTCCGCGCCCGACCGCCATCTTCACCGGGCGTCTGCAACCCCGGTGACACACGCGGAACGAGTCGTTCGCCATCCCCATATCGGCGCTGTCATTCAACTCGGCGGACGTGCCGACCTGGCCTGGCGATTGGAACGCCTTCTGTTTGACCGTAACTGCAACGTCTTCGCGTTTGAAACTCAGGAAGCGAAGATTACGAAGGCGCTCGTGGAAGTTGGAGCAATTGTGATTCTCACCGGCTCCGCCGAACAGGGGTTTTCGATCTCGACCGCCGAGGAAGACCTCCATACCGGCATCGAGCAGCTACCAACAGCCAACACAGAAGCGCTGCACGCAATTGAAAGCGCACTGGAGCGCCTGCGCGTCCTGCTTCCTGCGCCCGGTTGGGGCGACAGCGGAGGGATTTAGGAACGGCATGATTTTGGAAACAGAACTCGACAACAAAGTCACCGAAGCTCGCGAAGCGGTTACGAATGCGATCGCTCTGCCCGGCGTCGCCTGCCTTACCTGCAGCTTTCAGGCGGAGGACATGGTCGTGCTCCATCTCGTCCGCGAGCACCAGCCCGAAATTCCGGTTCTGTTCCTCGAAACCGGCTATCATTTTGCCGGCGTTTACCGGTACCGCGACGAAATGACCGCGCGTTACAACTTGAATCTCGTCAACGTAATGCCGCGCGAGACCGTCTCCGAGCAGGAAGCAAAGCTCGGCTTTCTGTATCGATCGCAACCGGACCGCTGCTGCAAGCTCCGCAAAGTCGAGCCACTGTTCGCCGCATTAGAGAAGTATGAGACCTGGTTCACAGGTTTGCGGCGCGTGCAATCGCCGACTCGCGCAAACTTGCAAGTCTTCGACCGTTTTCCGTTGCCGTCCGGTAAGCAGCTGAACAAAATCAGTCCGCTGGCCGCCTGGACGGACAAAGACGTCTGGGCATTCGCGCGCGAGCACCATATCCCCTTACTCCCGCTTTACGATGCCGGGTACACGAGTATCGGGTGCGAGCCTTGCACCGCGCTTCCGAGCGATGGAGGCAATGCACGCTCGGGCCGCTGGGCAGGGCGCAAGCTCGAATGCGGAATCCACATCGCCGAGGCCCGCTGACGTGGAACTGCTGCTCGGATTCGTCATCGCGCTCGCCATTTCGCTGACCGGCGTCGGCGCGGGCAGCATGACGACACCGCTGCTCATCCTGCTCTTGCGCGTTCCGCCCGCCACGGCCGTCGGAACAGCCCTCGCCTTTGGAGCGATTGTGAAGATTGCTTCCGTTCCCGTGTACG
The DNA here is from genome assembly GCA_019246575.1 of Acidobacteriaceae bacterium. Next base: position 4,208 of record JAFAQG010000172.1, on the reverse strand, counting down.
CCGTCCGGCGGCAAATCAATGTCCGTGTGCTCGGCCTCTTACTCGCGGGAGGGTTGCCCGGCGTCATCGTCGGCGCGCTTCTCCTGAACCGGGTCAAAGATGGTCCCTTTCAGGGCCTGTTATATGCGGTACTCGGCATTCTGATCGTCGCCACCGCCCTGTTCCACCTGTACCGGCAGTTCCGGCCAAATCCGCGGCCCTCGGCCAACAACCGCGCGCACTTGCTGCCGTGGTTCGCTCTGCCGATCGGTGCGGAAGTGGGCTTCTCCTCCGCGGGCGCCGGAGCACTTGGTTCCCTGGTCATCCTCGGGCTGACGCCGCTCACGGCTGCGGAGGTGGTCGGTACCGATCTTTGCTTCGGTTTGGGAGTCTCGTTCATCGGAAGTTTGCTTCAAATCAGCACAGGCAATTACGACCCGGCGCTGCTGTTCAAGCTCGTCATCGGCGGGCTGTGCGGCGCGGTTGCAGGTTCGTATCTCGCAGGCCGCGTGCCGCAGCGGCCGCTTCGCTTCGGTTTGCTCGCCATGCTGGTGGTGCTCGGTTGCCAACTTGCGCTCCACGCCCAGGCGAATATCCTCCCGGAAATGCACGCCATGCTGCAGCCGGGGAGATAGTTTCCGTCCAAAATAGCCGGCCTCGAATGGGAAAATTGATTACGGGATAATGCTGCCTTGGTTCTGCCGGGCGGAAACCGGAGAAGAACTGCAGCTCTGTCCCACAGCCTAATATGCACGTCCGCCGGGATCCCTGCCAGTATTACCGTATCCTCGGCGTTGACGAGTCCGCCACCAGCGACGAGCTAAAACGGGCTTTCCGGACAAAGGCAAGGCAATTTCATCCGGATCGGAACCCGTCCCAGGAGGCCGCGCGTGAGTTTCAGGTCATCGCGGAGGCCTACCGCATATTGAGCGACTCCACGGAACGAGCGAAGTACGACGCGCAATCGTACGAGCCGGACGCGGATGGCGTGCAGGCAGACCATGTTGCGACTCGGCAACAGAACGATGCGGAGCCGGTAGTCTGTTGCGTGTGCCACAGCATTTCGGCTCAGCCGCGGTATGTCGTCTACCGGTATGTAACCAGCCTGATCGTAACCAGACGGCACGCGTACCACGGGATTTTCTGCCCAGAATGCGGCGCAAGGCAAGCGGCGAAAGCATCCCTGATTACATGGTTTTTCGGATGGTGGGGCATCCCGTGGGGCCCCATTTACTCGATCCGGGCCATCGGGTCGAACATGCTCGGCGGAATTCAACCAGCACTGAACAACTTCAGGGTCCTCGCGAAGCAGGCGGCCTACTTCGCCGGCCTAGGACGGCTCGACGTTGCACAGGGGTTGGCAAATCACGCGCTGTACTTCTCGCATAAGCTTCCTCGCGCAATGCGATGGGAGCAAACCCAAGCGGACCGGGATCTGAGCCTATCAATGAGGGCTCTCGGATCCATGAACACGCCGCCGGCGTTCTCGCCCAAGGACAGCTGGGGTCTGGGCGCGAAGGCTTTCAGGATGCAATCGGCGCTTGCGGCAACGATTTTCATTGGTCTGATATTCGGCGTCAACGCGCTGCGTGCGCGGAACTCAGGAAATATTCGACCCGCGATTGCCGCGAGCGCAACGAATTCCGCAGTGCCGGATTTCAATTACCCTGTCTTGCCGCTCCCGCCGACGGGCGAAATAGAGACACAACGTGCAATTCACCGCCACGCGACTTTGGCGCCCTTAAAGGTGGTTACTGCTGCGGGCGGGCCAAATTACTACGTCAAGATCGTGGATTGGGAGACGCATATGCCGGCGCTGGTTTTCTTCATCCGCTCCGGCGAAGTGGCCACGGTGAAGATGCCGGTGGGCGATTATGAGCTTCGTTACGCGGCCGGCGCGAAGTGGTACGGCGAAGAGTACCTTTTCGGCCCGACAACGAAGTACGCCAAAATCGACCAGCCGCTGCGAATCGACCTAGAACGCGACGATACCGATTCCGAATCCGTCACGGCTTACACAATCGAGCTGATTCATCATCCGCAAGGCAACGTCGAAGAGACGCGGATCTCCGCTCTCGAATTCTAACTTCCGTGTCTTAATGCTGCGCAGCAGGGTGCAACCGAACTCACGCCGCGGGCACGATCTGAAACACGTGGGGACGCGGCTGCGCCGCAGCACGTTGTAACCTTACGACGTCCGCTTCAACGGCATCGAGCGCCTTCAACGTGCTGTCCAGGTGCTCAACGTCGGAATCCTGCAGCGGAACCTGCAGCGTGCGCCACCGGAACTGGTGGATGTCGATGTGCCTGCTGGTCAAATCGCGGACCTCCGCCGCCTGCATCTCCATGGGCGTTTCCAGAACCGCGAGGTTTACTCCATGCGCCAGCTCGTTGTTGGTCCATTGACCCACAAATTCTCCATCGATAGTGAGCTTGTAGCTTCCGGCACTTAGGCCGGTTATGCGCAGCATCTGCTCGTTTAACGCCTGGGTCACGTCAGAGCTTTTGAGCGCCAGGGCGACGGTGTGATCGCGATCGTTCGCCAGCATGTTCGCAAACGGCAGCGGTAACGCATCGTCCAGTTCGGTCCAGATAAACGGGTTGTTACCATGCAGGTTCGTTATGTGAGCGAAGTCGGATTGCAGGACCTTCCCTGAACGCGCATCTATGGTTACGGCCGAAACGACTTCGCGAGCGTTCCATGCCTTCAGCAATTGTTCAGCCATTACGAGATGCCCGGCGAGGCCGGGGTGAACGCGATCGGGGATGATCTTCTGAGCGGTTGCAGAATCGGAACCGGCAGCAAGGCGCAGCATGTCGACCACCGGATTGTTGAAATCGGCAACCTCCAGGTTTGCTTCCTTCGCATAACGGCGAATCCAGCTCGAGTACTTTAGAAGGATCTCGTTGTATCCGGACGGCTGCAGCGTAATGGGACGCGTTACATCGTCGAAAGGCGAGGGCTCGACGGCTGTGATGCGGATATTCGGAAAATGCTGCCGTACCGACTCTATGATGTGTCTGTATCCGCTGTAATACACATCGTCATCGGCAGCCGTGTGGTTCGCGTACCGGCCGTCGTTCATGCCGAGCATAATCGTCATCACCGTAGGTTTATACGGATAAACGTCGCGCTGCAGCCGGAGATCTATAGGACCACCTCCGCCGCCCGTAACTTTATCGCCGCCCCAGCCGGAATTGATGAAGGTGGCGTTCAGTTTGGGGTTGCGCGTAAGCGCGTACAGCTCCGTGATGTTTGTGTACAGCCGCTGCTCGGTAATGCTGTCGCCGTAGAACACAACCGTGTCGCCGGAGTGAACGTAAAACGATTGCGGTTCGGGGGTGGCGCCGCTGAATGCATAGGTCGCGGCCAAGAGGGGTAAAGCACAGAACGGTTTCGCTAAGGGTCTCATTGGGTCGAAAACCAGTTTACGGGAACGATGGCGAGGCCCGCCTCAGATAGCTTTCGCAAATTGCTGAAACAGACGTAGCTGCTCGGGTTGAGTGGGCGCCTGGTCTTCGGGATGCCACTGCACCGCGACGATCATCGCCCCGTTCTGCCGCTCCAGACCTTCGACGATGCCGTCATGCGGGTCGCGGGCGGTAACTCGCAACCCCGCTCCGATCCGGTCTGCTGCCTGATGGTGACGCGAGTTCACGTGGAGCTTCGGTTCCGCCACCCAGTTCGCCAGCACGCTGTCGGGCTCGATTTCGACTTCGTGCGCTGGTTTGGCCCGATCCTCAAAATGCGGGCAGTGGCGACCTGAGTCTATGTGCTGAACCAGCGTGCCACCGTGATATACGTTTACGATCTGAAGTCCGCGGCAGATGGCGAAGATGGGCAAATTGTCTTGAATGGCTTGATCGATGAGCTCGAGCTCTATCGAATCGCGCTCATCGTCGGGATCTTCCGTTTCAGGCATTCGCGGCTGACCATACCGGCTCGGGTTGATATCTGTTCCCCCAATCAGCGTCAGGCCGGCGATGCCGTCCAGAGAACCCGCGGAGTCAACGAAGTGAGCTACCGGGTCGAGCTCAGCGGCGCGTAACGCATCCAGATAGGGCGTCAGTTTATTCGGATTCCGGTAGGGGACCAATACCCGCTTCATGTGATTGGCTCGTTTCTATTACAGCGCGTCCGGACGTCCGATAGGATGAATCCGTGCGTGCGTCACACCTGAGTACATTTGTCTGCTTCGCTCTTCTAGCTGCACCGGCCTCGCGGCCCG
>JAFAQG010000907.1 GCA_019246575.1 Acidobacteriaceae bacterium | reverse complement strand
GGCCAGCAAGTCTTTTAGCGCGCGTCCGCCCATCCCAAATCTTGCCACTTGAGTGGCGGAAAGATCGATCTTATGTTCCCAACTGGCTCTCGGAGTCGGCCGCGTCGAAATAGCCGCGCGATTCCGCGATGAGGCCGTCGTTGAATTAGAACGCGTTTGCCGACGGCACCACGATCGAATCGCCTGGTGGTCGTTCCGGTTCACGCCGGTAAGATCGTTCCTCCTGGAACGCTGCTGGCAATCCTCATCCGCACCAATCCAGACGAGCTCTAGAACAACGAAATCGCCGGTGTAGCGCCCGCCGAGCCGTCGCGCGCACTGCGGGCCCGGTCCTGCGCCGTCGGTCGGCGAGACATTGGGCGTAGGGTCCGGCGGCCGGGCGAACACCGCCGAATCCCCCCCTTTATTTTCGGGAACTTCAAGCGCAGAGCCACTAAGCTAGGAAACGCCTGGCCTTCGCTAAAATGAATTAAGGTAAAATTTTTCAGCTTAAGGCTCGACCGGCGCTGCATTTTGCAAGCTGCCATTGGAGGAAACCGCTGTGCGTATTCTTCGTTGCCTCTTCAGCTATTCGCTGCTGTGTGCGGTCGCAGCTTGCAGTGCATCTTCGGTGCCGTCGATCCCGGCATCCGACGGGTCTTCGCGGATACCGCTCGTGCGGCAAAGGGGAGCCGGCTCGAGCTGGGTGAAGTTTTTGCCGAAGACGACAGCCACCGGAACGTACACCTACAACGGCCTCGTCATCGGCCCCGATCATAACGTTTGGTTTCAAGATGTGCAAGGCAACGGAGTCGTGCGCATGACGGAAACCGGCGGTGTGAAAGAGTACGCGGTGCCTAACACGGAGGATTATTCGGGGATCGCAGTCGGTGCCGACAACAGATTTTATTTCGGAGGATACAATTCGTCGACCTTCCAGGGCTACGTGGATGTCATGACACAGTCGGGCACAACGACTGCATATCCAATAGGGACGTCGTCAAACACCGACAATCTGTCGGGCGGTGTCGCGGAAGGCCCCGATGGCAACATTTGGTTTGTCGAATATCATCATGTGGGCAAAATCACCACATCCGGCGCGATCACTCAATATTCTTATCCAGATAGTTCCTACTACGCTAATCCGGGCGACATCGTGCGCGGCTCGGACGGCAACATGTGGGTGACGCTCGGTGGCGGCGGAGTCAATCCGGCGTACGTGGTGAAAGTGGACCCGTCGAGTGGGATGATGACGTCGTACAATCTCACGTCTCTGGTCGCGTGCCCGTTCGATAACGCATTGACCGAAGGCCCCGACGGAAATGTTTGGGTGGACTGCGGTAGTTCGATCGTTCGCGTGACGCCGGCGGGAGTCGCGACCGCTTTCCCGACGCCGAGCAACGCAGCCGCCGGCGAAGTCAGCGGCGACATGACGCCGGGTGCCGCCCAAACAATTTGGTATGGCGGCGCCGCGGCGAGTGGAAAACTCGTGCAATACGACATCGCGGCCAATAAATTTCACGTCTTTACGCCGCCGACGAAGCTTCTCTCCCAGCCGCGCGTCACGCTGATGGGCCCAGACGGTAATCAGTGGTTTTCGGCTGTCGATCCCAACTCCGGTCGCATGGCGATCGGCGTGTATGTCCTTGCACCGCTCCGCGTTTCGCCGCTTCAGCTCACGTTGAATGCCCCTGGAGCGACCGGTACGCTCACCGTTTCGGAAAGCGGTGTAACGACGTGGAGCGCAAAGAGTTCTAACGTCGGGGTTGCGACCGTCGCGCCGTCGGGCACCGACACGTTCAAGGTCACCGCCGTCTCATCCGGAACCTGCACGATCACGATCTCCGATCAAAGCCAGAACTCTGTGGTGGTTAAAGTAACGGTTAATTAGTGTTCCCGAAGAATGACTGCGCTGCCATGCATGTTTTGAAAAGGTGATAGTAAAGGAGCGGCGCGACGACGGCCGGCTGTAGCGCTATGTAGAACACACATACTGCAACTGAACGGTCGTGGGGCTGCAACAACGGTACGGCGTTTACGCGTGTTAGTCACGCCGATGATAGGCGTCCATCGAAGGCAACAGTGTGATCTGGAAGAGGAGCGATAGAGATGAGTAACCGGAGTCGAATCCATTTCGCGTTATACGGTAAACGCAGTATCGCAGCTGCTGTGTCCCTGCTTATGGGGTGCGCAGGCGAATCAGTGACCGGGCCAAGCGTTACAAGCGCCGTAAAACACGAAACCTCACCTTGTCCGTGCACGTACGTTGCGAATTACGGTGGTAATAGCATAACGGTCTACCCGGTAAGTGCGAACGGTAACGTCGCCCCGATACGGCGCCTCTACGGCTCCAATACGGGATTACACTATCCATTTGGTGTAGCCGTGGATGCTTCCGGCAATTTATACGTTGCGAACGGCGAGGGAGGCTCGCAGAACTTAGGCGATATCTTGATCTTCGCTCCAAACGCCAGGGGTAACGTTGCGCCGATAGCCGTGATCAGCGGCCCGAATACGCAAGTGAGCGGACCGGCTGGCATCGCTTTGGACCCGGTGAATGGCGACATCTATATCGTCAACGAGAATGGTGGTTTAGCGTCTCCACCCCCTTACATCACAAGCTACTCTGCAGGTTCCAACGGCAACGTTACGCCGCTGGCAACCATCGAAGGATCGAATACCCAACTTTCCCGCCCTCAGGGAGTCGCGCTGGACCTTAGTGAGAATATCTACGTCGCGAACGAGCTGTCGAGTACTATAACGATCTTCGCTGCGGGCAGCGTCGGCAACGTTTCTCCAGCGGGCGTCATTAGCGGCAGTAACACAAAGCTAGCCAATCCCTATCCCGTGGCGCTTGACTCCGCTTCGAACCTCTACGTTGGCAGTGGGAATCAAATCCTTACGTACGCCGCTGGGGCGAACGGCAACGTTCGTCCGATTCGAACAGTTCATGGCAATAACACGAAGCTGCCGCAGTCCGTCCGTGGCCTTGCCTTAGATGCGAAAAATAACATGTACGCGACGGGCTTAGAAAGAGTAACGAGCTATCCGGCCGGCTCAAACGGCAACGTGGCGGCAACCACCATTATACAAGGCGGAAAAACACAGCTAAATGAGCCCTGGGGGATCGCGGTTCACTAAACCTTACAGCATTACCACTACCGGTGCTGTTTACGGCGCGACGGCCAACGGTGGCTTCGAGGCCGGCGCGGGCACGAACGCCAAAAGATTTAGGATATTTTGCGTAATGCCGTAACGCCCAAAAACCGAGAGCCGACTCTGCCGCCGTCCACAAAATAACCGGACCAGGGCTTTCTTGCCGAGCAAGGAATGCAGCCGTAATCCTTCCTCATATAAAGGAGCGGTGAAGATGCGCATTCTTCAATCTCTCGTGGCTTTTGGGCTCGTGGCGCTGGTCGCCGGCTGCGGTGGGGGAAGCCAGGGCGTTGCGCCGCCGCTCGGCAGCAGCCTCGATGCGCCGGGCCCCGCGGGAACGCTCAAATTCACGATCACCGTTCCGAAGAAAGTGAATCCCAAGACGAAAAGCTATGTCTCGCCGGGCAGTAAGGGCCTGGTGATAAACTTCGTTTTAGGGTCGAAAAAGAGCACGAAGACGTTCAAACTCGAGAAAGGGGCAAAGGGCTGTTCATCGCAGGCCGGCGGTCTGGTCTGCACGATCTCGATCTCGCTCGCCCCCGGGCACTATGCGTCCACCATGATGGTGTACGATCAGCCCACAAGCAGTGGCTACTTACTTTCTGCGCAGCTATCCGGATTGAGTTACACAATCAATGCCGGAAAGACGACGACCATTCACCCTACGCTAGAAGGCAATATCGCATCTCTGAAGTTCGCGAACTTTCCGGCCGGATGCATCGGTTCGTCCGGCAACACGGCTTTTAAGGTCCCGGCTTCCGACTTCGACGGATATACAATCGCCGGCACGTACCTGCAACACATCGGGTTGAGCGACAGCGATACGAGCGGGAATACGACGCTCGCGGTGAGTGGGCCCGACAACCCGCCCCCCAATGAGCTGCTCAGCTCCTTTGACACGCCCAGCGTCGCATGGAACGGGCAGCCCCTCACGGGAGGAAGCGCGACGATCACCGCCACGGCGGGCACGTTAACGTACCAAACGGCCAGTGCTACTCTGTGGGCCGGTCCGGGAGACGTAAGATTCGACTATAATGGCGGGCCGAGCAACTACGGTAGCCCCCAGTATCAAACCGTTTCGCCGTGCGCAAATTCCAGCGTTACCGTGTGGCTCTGGGGAGCGGCCGGCGGGCACGCACTGGGCAGCGGCGCGAGCTACGGCGGATTGGTCGGTGCCACGATCCCAGTAACGACCGGCCAAAAACTTGAAATCGTCGTCGGCGGCGTAGGGGGAAGTACCGGCAATTACTCCCAGCAGACGGGCGGCGTGGGCGGCTACAATGGTGGAGGAATCGGAAGCGGTTGCATTCCGAACAGCTCATGTTCTGGTGTGGGCGGCGGCGGTGGTGGCAGCACCGACGTGCGGCAAGGGGGCAGCGGACTACAGTCACGCGTGATCGTGGCAGGCGGAGGTGGTGGCGGCGCCTACTACGGCGGCGGGGGCGGCGGCGGCGGCTTAAGCGGCGCGGCCGGAAACACCCAGGGAAATTATTGTGTATCAAGTCAGCCACTCACTGCAGGCGGCGGCGGTACGCAGACCTCTGGCGGCGCGGGACCGGGATCGTCAAGCGGCTCGTTCGGCGTTGGGGCGCTCGCAGGACCCTACTGCTGGATTACTACATCGGGGGATCACATATTCAGCTGGGGTTCCGGCGGCGGCG
>JAFAQG010000904.1 GCA_019246575.1 Acidobacteriaceae bacterium | reverse complement strand
GCGTTCGACGCCCTACTTTCCGGTGACGCCAAACTGCACGATCACCTCGTGCTCGCCGAGATCGAGCGTGCGATGAACACCAACGATGTAGTCGTTCTCGCGCAAGCCAGCATGGCGCGCTTGGTCTCGCAACTGTCGAAACCATCGTGCCCGTGTTATCGAGTCCGCGTTCCGGAATCACAGCTCTCAAAGAGGTCCTAAGTCATCTGCGCGAACACGCCGGAGCGGCTCTTTGACGTGCCTGGCCGCCGTTGGATATTCTCTTGTTGAACGAAGCTGAGCGAAGCGAGAACCAATGTGATCGGATCAGGTCCGCAATTGAAGGCAAACGAGCGTACAAAACTAACGCCGTATCTGGTGAGCAGCGCGATCGCAGCCGCGCTCGGAGGCCTCCTCTTCGGCTTCGATACCGCTGTGATCGCGGGCGCCACGGGAGCGTTGACGGATCTTTATCATCTCTCGCCCGCATCGCTTGGCGTCACCGTGGCCAGCGCGCTATGGGGAACGATTCTGGGCGCGATGTTCGCAGGGATTCCGGCCGACCGCTATGGCCGCCGCCGTAGCCTGCTGGTGATGGCGGCACTGTACCTGATTTCCGCGATCGGCTGCGCCTTTGCCTGGAATTGGCCGGCGCTGGTCTTCTTCCGGTTCATCGGCGGCCTCGGCATTGGCGCTTCTTCCGTCGTCGGCCCGATGTACATTGCTGAGATCGCACCAGCACGATGGCGCGGACGGCTGGTGGCACTGTTCCAATTCAACATCGTATCCGGCATCCTGGTCGCGTACCTCTCGAATTACCTGATCGGGCTCGCTGGCTTCGGTGCGGCAGAATGGAGATGGAAACTGGGCGTCAGTGCTTTGCCGGCTCTGTTCTTCGGCATCATGGTGTTCTTCGTCCCCGAAAGCCCCCGTTGGCTGGTCAAGCGGCGGCGCGTCAACGAAGCGCGAGACGTGCTGAAAGCCATCGGCGATCCGGATTACGAAGGCGAACTGCGCACCATTGTTGAATCAATCGATGCGGAGCACGGAAAAGCCGACGAACCGCTGTTCTCGCATAAATACCGGCTCCCGATATTTCTTGCGATTTCCATCGGCATGTTCAATCAGCTTTCCGGTGTCAATGCCATCCTTTATTACCTGAACGATATCTTCGCCCGCGCAGGCTTCAGCAAGGTCTCCAGCGATCTACAGGCCGTGGCAATCGGCGCTACGAACTTCATCGGGCTCCTGATCGCGATGGCGGTAATCGACCGTTTCGGGCGTAGGAAAATGCTGCTGGTCGGCGCTGTCGCGACCTCGCTTTGTCTCGCCGGCGTTGCCGCGGTATTCATTTCGGGCGAATATCAGAACCTGCTGGTCTGGTTTCTGATTGGCTTTATTGGGTTCTTCTCGTTCTCACAAGGCGCCGTCATTTGGGTGTATTTAAGCGAGGTGTTCCCCACCAGCGTTCGCGCGAAAGGACAAAGCCTGGGCAGCTTCACGCATTGGTTCATGAACGCTCTAATTTCCGGCACGTATCCGACGCTGGCGGCGCGCTCCGGCGGTATCCCGTTCGTCTTCTTTTCGGCGATGATGGCCCTGCAATTTTTTGTGGTGCTGTTCTTCTACCCGGAAACAAAGGGTGTGACGCTCGAAGACATGCAGAGGAAGCTCGCGACGAATCCAGAATGACACCGCGCCGTGGTCATGTAATTCTCCGTGGTTCAGTTCTACCGAATACCGGGATGATCACTTGGTGTCGGGCCGGAGCGTCTGGACAACGATGTGATTGGTGGACGGCGGGGGATTCGAACCCCCGACCCCCGCATTGCGAACGCGGTGCTCTCCCAGCTGAGCTAGCCGCCCACGAGATTCATTTACAGTTTACCCTAGTTCCCTGCAGCTTCGCGCAGCTCTTAATCGGGCCGCACCTCGTGCTCCACGCGTGAACCAGTGCTCCATCGCGCGAACAGGTCGCCCGATCACCTCAATTCTAATTTCCTTGTGGCACACAGCTTCGCATTCGCCGATGTTGGTGCAGTTCCCGAATCCCTCGGCCTTGCTTGTCGTATCGTGTTCAGGGCGCTCGAGTGCCGTTCGGAC
>JAFAQG010000531.1 GCA_019246575.1 Acidobacteriaceae bacterium | reverse complement strand
GAATGCTTCCACACCTCTTTCGATTCCGCAGGATAGACCGGAAATCCAGCGGTCGAGCCGGCAATCCACAGCGGGCTCTCTTCGCGCGCGAGCAGTTGGCACTCGTGCCCGGCGTCTCTCAATCCATTCAGCAGAAGCAGAACCTGGTGCTGCCCGCCGCGCATCTCAGCCCCGGTGTCGATGTGCAGAATCCGCACACTAAAGTTTTCGGCCAGGACTCATGTCGCGGGCTTTCGCGTATTTCACAAAATTGTATAACGCGGCCATGTATGCGATAGCAAGACCCTCCACTCCGTCCAGAAACCCGAGTTTTAGCACGTAAGTGGCAATGAAGGTCCACACAGGATCGAAGAGCAGCAGCGGAAGGGTGATGCGGATCCCTCTCGATGCGATTTCCTGGGCCGCGAGCGTCGTATAGCTATCCATCGAGCGTAAATGCTCGGATAAAGAGTTGCAGGTGAAGTGGAGGATGTTCGATCTCAGGTGGCCGACGCCACCTTCGACCTTCACGGATTCGTGGACAAAGTCGCCGATCCATTTAGCCTTGCGCCTGTCGAACAGCCTGATCTTGCGATCGGGATACCAGCCGCCATGCAGGATCCAGCGCCCCAGGTACTGTGCGAGACGGGGAACGGTATAGCCGTCATGGCTAGGTCCGCTCTTCTTGATTTGCCAGATTTCGGCTTCGAGGGCTTCGCTCAGGCTCTCGTCGGCATCGAGGGCGAGTATCCAGTCGTGGCTTGCGAGCTCCGCGGCAATGTTTTTCTGGGCGGCATAGCCGTGCCAGCTCGCTTCGACCACGCGAGCCCCGTGCTTCGTTGCGATCTCTACGGTTCTATCGTTCGACCCGCTGTCGAGCACGAGAATCTCATCGCAGCAGCGAAGGCTCTCGATCACACGCGCGATGTTTCGCTCCTCATTGAACGTGATAATCGTCGCCGAGATCTTTATCGCCATGCCGCTCACTTGATCGAGACCGGCACGATAGAGATGGAAAAGACGAGCAGAACGAAAGCAAGTGCAGCGAGCACCATGCGCCGCCGCGGGAGTGGTGTCCGGTCGTACACCAGCGGGTGGCGCCGCCCGAGGAAAAACATGGCCACCGCCCAAACCCACCAGGGCCAGTAGAAGAATCCCATGGCAACAAGGATGCCGATGAACATGAGGGACAGCCGGCGGTGCCATCTCGCGCCGAATGCCGCATACACGATGTGACCACCGTCGAGCTGTCCGACGGGTAGCAGATTGATCGCAGTCGCGAGTAGACCGGCCCAGGACGCAACTGCCAGAGGGTGGAGCGCGATGTGCGCCGGGGATATGCTTCCGAATCGAAGCCGCTCGGCAAGCCGCATGATCAGCGGAGTGCCAAACCAAATCGGACTTCTCAGGGCGATATTGGGCACAATCCAGGACTTTGAGACGCCGACGAAAAGCAATGGGAGCAGGACTGCAAATCCTGCCAGCGGTCCCGATGCTCCTATGTCGAAGAGACTCTTACGGCTGTAGATGGGAGAACGAATGCGAATGAACGCGCCGAACGTCCCAAGAAGTGTCGGGGACGGAAGAAAGTACGGCAGCGTGGCATCAACTCGCCAGATGCGGCAGGCCAGATAGTGTCCGAGTTCGTGTGCCAGCAATATGAGCAACAAAGGACCGGAGAAAGCCAGCCCTGTCCAGAAGCTGCGATCGAGATGGCCGAGGCGAATGTACCCGACCACGAGCAAGTCAGGATCGAAAGGTCTCCGCGCCAGGAAACAATTTGCGACCGCGAATCCGAAAACCGTAGTGGTGAGCAAGGTGAGAACCAGCAATAGTACGTGCAGCCACCATCGACGGTACGGGCGAGAAGCCCCAAACGGCTCCGAATAGGCACGCAGGCTTGCCAGTCGACCCGCAAATTGCGTGTCAGACACACTGTTACTGTAGCGTTTGCAGTTCTTTACCCGGTTTGAAGCGAACGGCCTTTCCGGGAGGGATGGCTACCTCCGCGCCCGTTCTCGGATTGCGGCCGATACCGGTTTTTCGCGGCCGAACATTGAAGATACCGAAGCCGCGCAACTCAATGCGATCCCCTGCGCTCAACGCCTTTTTCATGGTCTCGAAGACGGTTTCGACGGCCATCTCCGCCTTCGTTTTTGTAATGCCGGTTCGATTCACAACCTCATTGATGATGTCGAGCTTAATCAAGAATCCTCCGAGCGCGAAATGGTTCCACTCGTTGAAAAAAGGCTCCGGCGAATACGGGGCCACAGTAATGCTTATGATAAGAACCGGGTTATGCCGTGTCAAATGGGCCAGGACCCTATCTCCGGGTGGTGGCACGCACTTTTTGCCCGACCATGAATTCCCATTGCTCCAATTCTTACCTATATCGCCCCGCCGGGCACAGGGGAATCTCCTAGTTTACAGTTGCTTCCGTAATGGCTCATTGTTTGCAGAGCATTCAGTGGGAGAAGTAGTTATCCCACCATGAAAATCGCGAATGTGCTGCTGGTCGAAGATGCCGCGAGTGACGTTCGACTAGTCAAAGAGGCTCTGAAGGAGACCGGCGTGCCCGTCCAGATCGCGGTCGCCAGGGACGGGGTTGAGGCAATCAACTACTTGCGAAACGTCGAGGAGGGTACCGCGCCGCGGCCCGACCTTGTTTTGCTTGACCTTAACCTGCCAAGAAAGAACGGGCGCGAAGTACTCGCCGAGATCAAGGCCTCTCCGAGCCTGAAGCAGATTCCCGTGGTAGTCATGACGAGTTCGCAGGCAGACGAGGACGTCACTGACGCGTATGCCCTCAATGCCAACTGCTATGTGACAAAGCCGACAGACCTTTCTGAATACGTCGACGTGGTGCGTGCCATCGAGGACTTCTGGCTGTTCACAGCAAGGCTCCCGGAGAGCCCTGGAGAAACGTTTCGCGAGCGGACCCTCAAACAAGCCGCGGCGATGAACGGGCGACCCCGTTCCGCCGCGGGGCAGTGCCCCCGTATGGCTGTCGCTTAACGGGCCGCCGTTTTGGCGCCGCTTTCAACGGCAGCTCTGGCCGCTTTGAGGGCCGAATCGTAATCCGGATGGCTTCCTACTTCTTTCACGTACTGCACGTGCCGCAATTGGTTATCAGCGTCAACAACGAAAATTGCCCGGCTCTCGATGCGCAGGTCCGGGATGAGGGTCCCGTAATTTTCGCCGAACGAACCGGTCCGGTGATCGGATAGCATTTTCACCCGATCGATTCCAAAATTTCCACACCAGCGTTTTTGTGCAAACGGCAGGTCCATGCTGATGGTATAGATGCTGACATCGGGGAGCTTGCCGGCCTCCTCCTCGAAGCGTTTGGTCTGAGCATCACATACGGGCGTGTCGAGCGATGGCACGACACTAAATATGCGGACACCGCGACCCGTCTTCTCAAGATCGATCTTCTGGAGGGAAGAACCGACAACCTCGAAATCCGGGGCGGTATCGCCTGCTTTCAGCTCCGGCCCAGCTAATTTGAAAGGATTACCTTTCAGAATCGTTGTACGGTCATTCGCGGCTGTCATGCGCCCACAGTGTAGCAAGGCTTCACACGATATTTTGGGGCAGCGCACAAGCAAAGCTACGGCATTCGTAAACTGTAATCCTGCCTTTGCGTTCGAGGCTGGCGAGGAAAGGCGCCATTTCCCGCAAAGCCGCGGCCCCGTCGTCGGTAATTGCGAGCACTGAGGCATAGGGCGAAAATTTCCGGCGGTGTTCACCCAGCACTGTCGCTGCGCGATCATCGAGGCTCTGACACCGGATGACGACCTGCTCCGGTTCGGCCAGCGAACGCCCAAGCGCGACCAGCATCTGAGGCGCGATTGTCGGCTGAGCCTGCAGTTTCGGCCCGAACGAGCGAAGAGACCGGTCCGCAGCAGCGCGGAACTGCTCGTCTCCAGTAAGGTGAGCGAGACGAAGTAGGACGTCTGTCGCGACTGAGTTGCCGGAAGGCTCCGCCCCGTCGTAATCGTCCTTCATCCGCAGCACGAGATCGGGCGTGTTTGGAAGAGTGCTGAAAAATCCGCCCGCCTCATCTTCGAATTGTTTGAGGTTTGTACGTGCGAGCCGCACGGCGTGTTGTAAGTAGCCTGCTTCAGACGTCGCCTCGAACAGATCGAGCAAGGCCTGAATAAGAAACGCGTAGTCGTCAA
>JAFAQG010000649.1 GCA_019246575.1 Acidobacteriaceae bacterium | reverse complement strand
AGGCAAGCGCCGCAAAAAGTGATTTGTGTCCCCACATAATTGGGACTATTCTAACGGGCGAGTTGTGAGGACGCGGCCTTTCGTCGATGGAATTCAGGTCGCAGCTGCCGCAGAAGGGGTCCGCTGCTCGTTTGGAGTGTTCGGGAGCGAATCGTTGAAGCTGTAACCAAAGCCCCGGACGGAGCGAATGAATACTGGATTCGCGGGGTCGGCTTCGATCTTTTGGCGGAGTCGCAGAACGTAAACATCGACGGTGCGGTCGGTAACGGCGCGATCCTGGCCCCACACCGAGTCCAACAGCTGTTCGCGCGTGAAAACGATGCCCGGACGGGTCATGAGATACTCAAGCAGCCGAAACTCGGTCGCTGTCAACGTTAACGGTGCGTCGCCGAGACGAGCCTGGCAACTCGTCCGGTCGAGTTCGAGATGTGCAGCCCTCAAGGTGCGGGTGGCGTTGGGCTGCGTTCGGAACTGAATCTTCACACGCGCGATCAATTCGCGCACAAAGAACGGCTTAGTGACGTAATCGTTCGCTCCGAGCTCCAGGCCGACAATACGGTCCGTCTCCGAAGCACGGGCGGTCAGGAAAATGATGGGCATGGATGCGAGCTCGGGATGGGCGCGAATCATCTTGCAGATGTCTAAGCCGTCGTATTCCGGGAGCATGATGTCGAGGAGTAGCAGATCGGGTTTTTCGCGGCGGCAGAGTTCAATGACGCCCTTACCGGTCTGCGTCCCGACAACGGTAAATCCTTCTTTTTCAAGGTTGTACTTGACAAGGCAGTAGAGATCGGCGTCGTCTTCTACCAGCGCTACCTTTTTCATAGGTGTCCGGGGCTTTAGTCTCAGGGTAGCCGAGCGCTGGTTACGGCAGCGTTACAGGACCGTAAAAATCCGCGAGTGCGCCCTCAGAAAGGTCCGAAAGAGCCATTTGCCTGTGGCGTCCAGACGCGGAAAGCGGTAAAATACCAGTAGTCCGATAAACAATAGGTAGATTGCTCCTACGGTGCCAATCCCACATAAAGAAACAAAAGCGGAACGGGCGGAACGGCTGAAACGAGAGAAGAATCCGTGGGAGTGTCTGAACGAGATACGCGAGTTCGCGCGAGGGGGATACGACGCGGTCCCGCCGGAGTGGCGCAGTAACTACTTGCGGTGGTGGGGGATATATCCGCAAGGCGATGGCGCAGGAGTGCTAGGAGGGACGGGAGGCGAAGGCAAATCGGTCCCGTATTTCATGCTCCGGGTGCGGGTGCCGAACGGGCTGCTGTTTTCGCACCAGTTGCGTACGGTTGCGGACCTGGCGGATGAGTATGCGCGCGGCACGGCCGACATAACGGTGCGGCATAACATTCAGCTGCACTGGATTGCGGTCGAAGCGCTACCGGAAATTTTCGAGCGGCTGTGGCGCTGCGGACTGACGACAATGTCGGCTTGCGGCGACGACACGCGCAACATCACGGGGTGTTCGTTGGCAGGCGTGGATGCTGACGAGATCTGCGATGCATCACCGCTCGCGGTACGCGCGACTCAACTGCTGGTCGGCAACGCGGATTTTTACAACCTGCCGCGGAAATACAAGATTTGCATTACGGGCTGCCGCTCATGGTGCTGTTATCCGGAGATCAACGACGTCGGATTGACGGCTACGAAACGAGTGCGGGGCGGCGAGGAAGAGATCGGGTTCTCCTTGCGGGTCGGTGGCGGGCTTTCAACGGAGCCGTTCTTTGCGCGGCGACTGAACGCGTTCGTGCGGTGGAATGAGGCGCCTGCGGTCATTCTCGGCGTAACGCGCATCTTTCGTGACGCCGATGTATTGCGCCAGCACCGTGAGCGCGCCCGGCTGAAATACCTGTTTAAGCAGCACGGCTGGACGGACGAGAGTTTTCTCGCAGAACTGGAACGGCGGATCGGATTCAAGTTAGATGCGGCCGAGCCGGAAGAGGCACCTTTAGACGTTTACCGCGACCATGTAGGCATACATGCCCAGAAGCAACCGGGCTACTTCTACGTGGGTGGCTCCGTATTGCGGGGCCGCATTACGCCGGCCCAGATGCGTACCGCGGCAGCATTGGCCGAATCGTTTGGCTCGGGCGAGTTGCGCACGACCACAATGCAGAACCTGGCGATTATCAACATCCAGGAGCGCAATGTTGAGACCGTTGCGAACGAACTGGAGGCGATTGACCTCCCAGTTAAGGCATCGGCGTTCCGGCGCGGTACTCTCACCTGCACGGGAACGGAGTTTTGCCGGCTTGCGATTACGGAAACGAAAAATTTCGCTCGCTGGTTGGTGGAGGAACTGGAGGACCGGCTGCCTGGGTTCGACCAGCATCTGAAGCTTAACGTCACGGGGTGCCCGAACAGCTGCGGGCAGCATTGGATTTCGGACATCGGCATAGAAGGCAAGAAGCTAAAGGTGGATGGTCGGATGGTGGACGCCTACTACTTCTGCGTAGGAGGCGCAGTCGGCGCATTTCAATCCATCGCGCGCCCGCTTGGCTACAGGTGTGCCGCAACGGAAGTGCCCGATGCGATTGAGCGGCTGCTTCGAGCCTACCTGGAAATGAAGTTGCCGGGCGAAAACTTGCGGCTATTCGTGGCACGGCACAGTGATGTGCAGTTGCGCTCCTGGCTGGCTGGAACTGAAGTGGCTCCGGTCGAGCGAGATCCATCTCCGGGGCGCGTGTCGGCGGGCGTGGCGGGATAAGAAGCTGTTGCGAGTTGGGAAACCACCCCGTCACTTCGTTCCGGGCTGCGTGTCCATATCGATGACTTACAACGGCGTGTTTCTCTGACTGGCGCGCGTTAGCAGCAGATTCACATATTGCGTGACGACCCGAGTTGCGGGTCCGTACACGGCTTCATGGAACAAAGATGCGCCGAGAGACTTTTCAACGTTGAGCTCAACGGTGTGCGCCCCGGCGGAGCGGACCATTTCAACAAAGCCTGCGGCCGGGTAGACGTTTCCTGAAGTTCCCACCGATATAAACAAGTCCGCGCGTTCGAGCGCTCTCTCGATTCTGTCCATGTGCATGGGCATCTCGCCGAACCAAACAACGTCCGGACGCATTTTGCGACGCGACCCACAGCTTAAGCACGTGGTTGCTGCACTCAGGTCATCTGTACACCCGTTCCGGTGATTACAGCTGCAGCAGCGGACGCTTAGCAACTCGCCATGCATGTGGATCACATCCGTCGTACCGCCGCGCTCATGCAGATCGTCGATGTTCTGCGTTACGACGAGCACGTCGCCGCTCCACGAGCGCTGGAGCTCGGTTAGGGCTGTGTGTGCCGCGTTCGGACGTACGGCGGGAGAGAGTAGCTGCCGCCGGCGTGCGTTATAGAAGCTGTGGACGAGAGCGGGATTGCGTCTGAATGCGGCGGGAGTAGCGACATCCTCGATGTTTACGTTAGCCCAGATGCCATCCCGATCGCGGAAAGTGTCGAGTCCCGATTCCCGAGAAATTCCTGCGCCGGTCAGGACGACAATGCTTTCCGAGCCGGTGAACGATGGATTGGCCTGTCGCAGCGGCATTGCGTTGTTCTCCGGGGTTTCAGTCAGAACTTTACACGCTAAGCGACGGCTTCGAATTCGCGCCACGGTTTGCCCTGGGATTCGGCCACGGCGGCGTGAGTTATCTCACCGTGATACGTATTTACGCCTTCCTTAACGGCTTCGCTTTCTTCGCAGGCGCGTTCCAACCCTTTATCAGCTAATAAGAGTAAGTAAAACACAGTTGCATTAGTAAGTCCGAAGGTGGATGTATGCGGCACGGCA
>JAFAQG010000391.1 GCA_019246575.1 Acidobacteriaceae bacterium | reverse complement strand
CACCAATCGAGCGCGATCTGCCTCAGCGCTTCGGCGCGGAATTCAAACCAAGCCGACTCAATCTGGTGCCGCCGAAGGGTGTCCTTGAAATGCCGGAACGCACCTGCGCCGTGGAGAGACTTCAGCAGATCCTGCCGAACTCTGTCGAACGCCAGCGAAGTCGAAAAGTCCTGCATGATCGCCCACTCGTGAACATCGAACTTCGTGGGAAGCTGCCGGAACCGATCAGTCACAACAATTCGCTTGGCGATCTGCCATTCCTCCTTCTGCCAAGCGGGAAGGTCCGGCTCCTCGCCGACAGACTCGTCTGCCTCGCGCAGAAGATCATTAGAGACCGTTTCTACGCGACCGGTATCCAGGTCCAAGAAAGAAGACGACTCGTCGAATTGCATCTCCAGCGCCTCGA
Organism: Acidobacteriaceae bacterium; assembly: GCA_019246575.1. The sequence goes on along the minus strand of JAFAQG010000391.1, from coordinate 2,082 downwards.
TGATGTCCTTCAGGAGAACCGCAGTGGACATTCTTGAAGACAGTCATTCTACCTCCGGCAAATCACAACGCATCAGCTGTCGGCAGCGATCTTTCTGAACAGCAAACCACCTCGGACGGCTCAATCAGCAGTTCAGCCGTTGCAAAGCAATAATCGGGAGCAATGCCGAGTTCTTTTGACATCCCGATTAAACGCTCCGGGATTGCTCTACGCTGGGCCGTCAGGAGTAATCCTGTTCGTTACTATTGCCGCTGGGCGCCGTTGTTCGGCTTGTAGGAACCACCTGCCGGTGCGCCTGCCTACCCGACACGTGCGCTGTCCGGTCGTCCGCCTACTTCGCGTCGTGAAAAATAATGCCGACGGTGTGCCGCATCCCGGAGCGGATGCGGCTCACACCGTGGCGTAGGTTTACACGATAGCTGCTCTTCGAACCTCGCACTGGCCGATTGTGAACTGCGAAGGCCACAGCATCGCCCTGCCGAAGTGGAACGACTTCAGCGCGGCTTTGCATGCGCGGCCGCTGTTCGGTCAGGACGAACTCGCCGCCTGTAAAGTCAATGCCAGGCTCGGACAGGAGAATTGCTACCTGGATCGGAAATGCGAGATCTCCATAGAGATCCTGATGGAGACAGTTGAAATCACCCGGAACATACTGGAGGAGGAGCGGCGTTGGGCGTGTTTGACCGGCGGCATGACACCGCTTGAGAAACCATGCATGCTCGCCGGGATAGCGCTCGTCAATGCCCATCCGGGCGTTCCAGTCGTTGGCCACGGCAGCGAGATGCGGATAAAGCGCCGTTCGCAAACCACCGAGAAGGTCTGGAAGCGGGTATTTGAAGTAGCGGTATTCGCCTTTTCCGAAGCCGTGCCTCGCCATATTTATGTGGCTTCGGAAGTGGCTCTCATCGGAATAGAGAGCCGCAATGTTGCCGCATTCCTCAGGCGAGAGGAGCTTCGTCAAAACAGCGCAACCGTATCCGTCGAGCTCGCCTGCAAGCATCCGCCAGTTATAAGCGGCAACCCGCGCCTTCGCGGATGAGAACGCAGAGCCCGGGGAAACACTGGACGAAAGGGCGCTCATGCCATCGCTCCCTTCTGATCATTTCACGCTTGCGCTCGACGCCCCAGCGATAGCCCCCAAGATCGCCATTGCTGCGGATGACGCGGTGACAAGGAATGGTCAACGCTATCGGATTAGCTGCGCAAGCGCCAGCGACCATGCGGGCCGACGTGAGTGGCCCGACCCAATACGCGACCTCGGTATATGTCACGGTTCTTGCCTGCCGGGATCGCGCGGAGTTTTTCCCAGACGCGGCGCTGCAGCAACGTTCCTCGCATATCGAGTCGCAGATGAAGTCCTTGGGACGGCTTGTCCACAAAGCGAATCAGTTTCGCGAGATCATCGTGGACGGCCGCGTCGTTCGGGGCGAAATCCAATTCCGGAAAGCGTTTCGCGAGATCCGTCTTCAGTTGGTCACGGTCGTCTCCAAGTAGAACCGCACAGACGCCTTTCACGCTACGCGCGACCAGCGCCTGGCCCAAGATACATTCGCTGGCCGCATAGAAAATGGTTTCGGTGGAAACATTGGCTCGCGTTATTTCGAGTGTAGATTGTGGGTGATTTCGGAAATCATGAGGTTCATTTGTTTGTCCTCATGATGAAAATAGCCGAGGGCTGTCTCGATTAAACTCCGGTCCTTGCTTTCGAATCGAAAACTGTTTTCGCCTGCTCGCGGTCGAGCAGAAGACGCTTACGCTCGATACCCCAGGCGTATCCCGACACTGAGCCATCATTGCGAACCACGCGGTGGCACGGAATGGCGACAGCAAGACGATTCGCCGCACACGCGCTCGCGACGGCGCGCACTGCACCCGGCGAGCCGATGCGCCGGGCGACTTCGCTATAAGAAACCGTCTCACCGGCGGGGATCTTCTGGAGCGCCTGCCATACACGCTGCTGGAAAGCCGTGCCGCGTACGTCAAGGGGAAGAGTCAGGCTGGTTCCGGGCGTCTCGATGAGGCCGACGATCCTCGCAATCACCGCCTCATAATCGCTATCGGCGCCGATGAGATGCGCTTTCG
>JAFAQG010000015.1 GCA_019246575.1 Acidobacteriaceae bacterium | reverse complement strand
TTTACGGCGTCATTGAAGGCATCATCGAGCAGTCGGGCACGCCTTACTTTTCGTTCAAGGATCTGGACGAGAACAAGCCTTCGGGCTCGATCCGGATTCGCGTAGAGACGATCGACTATTTCCTCCGCCGCTACCGCGAAGACATTGTGAAGCGCAGACAGATCGAGCGCGATATCGAGGCGCAACTAGCGGAGTACGAGCAGCAGCTTCGGGCTGGACTCCTCACCTCACGCGACTATGCAGCTGTTGCGAGCGCCTGAGCTCGCGCGATTGAGCGCGCAGAGCTGGGTCCTGCGTGCCGGCGACCGAACCATCACTCCTCGCCCTGTCTCCGCACCAGCACCTGACCGTCTTTCACCATTACGTCCAGCGCCGGCTGTGGTGTGGTGGCCGGACCGTCGAGCACAGAACCATCGTAAAGACAGAATCGCGAGCCGTGCCAGGGGCACTGCACTGCGTCGCCTTCAATTTCGCCTTCGGACAACGGACCGCCCAGGTGAGAGCACTTTTCGGCCAACGCAAAGATGGTTGCGCCGCGTTTCAGCAGCATGACGGGCGTGCCGTTCACTTGAACCTTCTTCGGATGCCCTTCGGCTAATTCGGACTCGCTGCACACGGCAGTAAAGTGTTGCGGTAAGTCCTCGGATGGCTCGGCACTATGATTCACACCGATTTTTTGGTTGTAAGACAGTGCGCCCCCGAGATAAGCGCTGGCGAACGCAATGGAGTATCCCGCGAACCCGAGGCCGCGGCCGAGTGCGCGTTTGCCGCTCTTCCGCGCTGCGTATGATCCGCTGTACAGCAACGCAGCGCCCATATTCATCAGTCCGTGCATGGCACCCACCCGTTGGGGTTTTCCTTGTATCTCGCTCCAGTCGGTGAGCCCGCTTACAGCTGCGCCGACGGCACCCACCAAGCCGACGGCAACTGCCGCGTCTGCTCCGGCTGCATACTTATCATTGCCGGCTGCCTCGAACAGGTCCATGACTAGCGCTGCCGTCCAACTGCCAACGGGAACGTCGGTAATCGCAGCGTGAAGCGGGTGCCCGAGCCAAACGCCGTGCAGCGCATTCTTGACCGCCTGTCCAGTTTCGCCTGCTGCTTCGTATGCGCTCTTTACGAGTTCCTGGCCCTTTTCCTGAATCGGAGCCAGCCAGTCTTGCTTCTCTACAAGCGCCACAATTGAGTTTTCGCCCATACCCGTATAGATGCCCGGGCTTTACTTTCATCAAGAAAAAATCGGATTCAAGTGTTAGCATCGGCACAGTGGAAGAGAGCGAAGTCTACTCCGTAATCGGTGAAGAGGGTTTTCGGAAGCTTATCGGAGCGTTTTATAGTCAGGTCCCTGATGATGAAGTTCTTGCACCCATGTACGATGCCGGCGACTTCGCCGGCGCCGAGCAGCGGCTGCGAGATTTTCTGATCTTCCGCTTTGGCGGCCCGCAGCGCTACGTCGAGGAACGAGGCCATCCGCGATTGCGTATGCGCCATGCTCCGTTTCCGGTGACGGAGCTTGCCCGCGAGCACTGGATGAAAATGATGAACCACGCACTCGACACAACCGGCATTCCGGATAAAGCAAAGCAGCTGCTTCGCGCGTACTTCGAATCGACTGCAGCGGCTATGATCAACCGCGCCTGACGCGGCTCGTTCGAACTCACCGAGCCGGCTCACGCCGTCCCGCCGTCTCGAGAATTTCTGCTTCGCTGTACGCTAGTGGAGAAAGGATGAGCCATGGCTGACACCGTAAAGGCTGGAGATGTCTCGCGGCGTGTCGGAGTAGAAGTGATCCGCGCGCGCGGAGTCGATGTCGAGAAGTTGATTAAGATGCTGATCGCAAATGCAGCAGCAGAGTTCGCGAGCACCTATTATTACTACACGATTCTGCGTATGCATCTTGCAGGGTACGAGGATTATAAAGAGATCTGTGAGGACGCCCGCCTGGAGGACCGCGCGCACTGGGAACTGATTGTGCCGCGTATCTATGAATTGGGCGGAGAATTGCCCAATGATCTACCGGAGTTTCATAACCAGGCTGGGTGCGTTGCGGCAAAACTGCCGGATCCTCCAACGGTGGTGAACATCCTTACTGTTCTGCTCGAATCCGAGCGCTGCGCGATCCGCAGCTGGAGCGCCGTTTGCGATATGACGTTCGGTAAGGACCCGCGCACATACGATCTCGCCTCCAGAATTCTGAATGAAGAGATCGAACACGAAGCATGGTTCATTGAGTTGCTTGGTCATGAGCGCGACGGGAAGTCGATTCCTTCGGGACACTTCCGGCGCGGAGAACCGGGCGAAGCTCCATACAGTAAGAACAGTCGTTTCTACAACCCGTAGACTGAAGCTGTGGAGACGCCCTCTACAGCGGCATGGATACGAGTGGACCGTACCTGATCGTTTTGGAGACGGCCGAGGGTGAGCGCTCCTTCACCTGCGGCCGTGACGAATTCATTTGGAACGCAGCGGCGCGTAACGGGATCCTGCTTCCGGCGATCTGCCATCAGGGTCGGTGCCTGACGTGTGCGGGACAGCTTGTAACCGGAACTGTAGATCAAAGCAAATCGAACTCATATTTTCCGGAGGACAAGGAAGCAGGATTCGTGTTGCTGTGTACGGGGCGTCCTTCGAGCGACGTGAGGATAATTGTAAACCAGCAGTGGACGATGCGGGAACATCGCCGCAGGCTCAAACTGCCCGCGCCGTATTCATGACCATGGCCGTAGGTCAAGCCGACTCGTACGGATGCCACTATTCTGGAGATCAGAAAGCATGATTCCTCCAGACGATCCGCGGGCTGTCAATAAGGATCAGCACTCCGGTGGTATCCACGCGCATCCGCGGCCGCAACTGCGGCGCGAGCGCTGGACTTCGCTCAACGGTCCGTGGGACTTCGCAATTGATCGGGAGCAGGCGTGGGCCGATCCGAAAGCGATCCCATGGTCGGCAAAAATACAAGTTCCATTTAGCCCTGAAACGCCCGCTAGCGGCATTGGCGAGGCAGGCTACTATTCGGTCGTATGGTATCGGAA
>JAFAQG010001018.1 GCA_019246575.1 Acidobacteriaceae bacterium | reverse complement strand
TGAAAGCTGTAAGGCGAGCTGCGCGGCTTGAACGCGCCGCCGCGAATCACCTGCGCGCCTGCCGAGGCCACAATGTCGGCCGCGCGCTGGATCTGATCTTCGCTCTCGATACTGCAAGGCCCGGCCATGGACACCACTTTCCGGCCGCCGATGTCCAGCTCGCCGAGTCGTATCACCGTGCCTCCGGGCTTGAAGTGCCGGCTGGCTAACTTATAGGGCGAAACGATGCGATGGCACTCTTTCACGCCATCCATCACTTCGAACTCCGCGGGGTCGAAATCGTCCATCGGACCCACGCCGCCCAAAACGGTATGCCGAACGCCCGTTGAGCGATGCACCGTGAATCCCATTTCGACGAGCCTGCTAATGACTCCTTCGATCTGGTCTTCCGTTGCTCCCTCTTGCATCACAACTAACATGAATTTCTAGTTACTCGCCGAATCGCGCTCCAGCATCTTTATCTTTTGAACATTTCTCATTTCATCGATGATTCGCTCAAAAATGCGCCTAATCGCATCCGTCGTCAACGGTCCGCAGTTATGCCGCGCTACGTTCGCAAACACCTGCTCTTCGCGCTTCGGCTCGTAGATGCCCAGATTCAGGTGCTGCTTGATCTCGCCAATCTCTTCCGCAATCGCCGTTCGCCGGTTCAACAGCTCGACAAGCTCTAAATCGATCTCGTCGATCCGATCCCGGCACCGCGTCAGGTCGTCGAGATAGAACTCGCTCATGCGGGAGGAAGAGACCCTGTCAAATGCCTCGTAAATGCCTCCAACCTGGCCGGCAAATCGGGCTCGTTTGCGTGCATTTCGATGAATTTCACAATGGCACTCCCGACCACGACGCCATCCGCAATGCGCGCGGCTTCCGCCACTTGTTCCGGCGTGCTGATTCCAAAACCAACAGCCAGCGGTAAGTCTGTAAGCCGGCGCATACGGGCCGTCAAGGGAGCAATCGCCCCGGAAAGGGACTGCTGCTCGCCGGTGACGCCCGTCCTCGAGACCAGATAGATAAAGCCGGACGAGTGCTCGGCCACCAGCCGTAGCCGCCGCTCGCTACTGGTCGGAGCAGCCAGAAAAACAGTATCGAGACCGTGCTCCCGCAACCGCCGCACCGGCTCCTCCGCCTCTTCCACACACAGATCCGTCATCAGAACGCCGTCGATTCCCGCCGCCGATGCATCCGCGCTTAGCCGCTCGAAGCCGTATCGCAGCAGCGGATTCATGTAGCTGAACAACAGAACAGGAATCTCCGACTGGCGGCGAATCTCGCGAACAGTGTCAAGTAATTGGGCGAGCTTCGTGCCGGCCTGAAGCGCTCGCTCGGACGCGCGCTGAATCACAGGACCGTCCGCAATTGGATCCGAACACGGCACACCCAACTCGATCAGTTCCGCTCCCCCGCGCTCGAGTGCTAATACCAGCGACCCGGTTCCCGCAGGACTCGGATCGCCGCCCGTGATGTATGCAATAAACGGCTTCTTGCCCCGCTCTCTTGCCCTTTCAAACAGGTGACCGATGCGCGTCCGTGTCTCGACCGGCATTAGCGTTCCAACTCCGGCATGTTTTCCCGGTAGATATCCATGTCTTTATCGCCCCGGCCTGACACGTTGACAACAAAGATCCCACCCGGTTCCGACGGCGCTCTCCGGATCGCCTCCGCAACCGCATGCGAAGATTCGAGCGCGGGAATAATTCCTTCCGTCCGGGCCAGCATCTTCGCGGCTGCCAGCGCTTCGCCGTCGCTGACCGGAACGTATTCAGCTCGCCTTTGATCATGTAGCCAGGCATGCTCAGGCCCGATGAGCGCGTAATCCAGACCTGCCGAAACCGAATGCGTCAGCCCCACCTGCCCTTCCTCGTCCTGCAGAAGATAGCTAAATGCACCCTGCAGGACCCCCGGAGACCCGCCGCTCAGCCGGGCCGCATGATCGCCGAGTCGTAAGCTTCGGCCCCCCGCCTCCACCCCGATCAGGCGCACCGACCGGTCGTCGACCATCGGATAGAACACACCAATCGCATTGCTGCCTCCGCCCACGCACGCAAACACCGCATCCGGCAAGCGCCCGATTTTGGTCAGAGCCTGCTCGCGCAGTTCATCTCCGATCACACGCTGGAAATCGCGCACCATCATAGGATACGGATGAGCCCCGAGCGCGGAGCCGAGCAGATAGTGCGTAGTCGCGACATTCGTCACCCAATCACGCATGGCTTCGCTCACCGCATCCTTTAAAGTCCGGCTCCCCGTGCCCACGCCGACCACCTTCGCCCCTAACAGCCGCATGCGAAAGACATTCAGCCGCTGCCGCCGCATGTCTTCCTCGCCCATGTACACCACGCATTCCATACCGAACAATGCGCACACGGTCGCCGTTGCGACGCCATGCTGTCCCGCCCCGGTTTCGGCGATGATGCGCGTCTTCCCCATGCGGCTGGCTAGCAGAATCTGTCCCAGGCAGTTATTAATCTTGTGCGCGCCCGTATGCAGCAGGTCTTCTCGCTTGAGCCAAATTTGCGCGCCCGCGAGATTATCTGAGAGGTGTCTTGCGAAGTAGAGCGGCGTGGGCCGGCCCGCGTAGTCTTCAAGCAACGATCGCAGCTCGCTGTGAAAAGCCGCATCTTTCTGTGCCTCTGCATATGCCTGCTCCAGCTCTTCGAGCGGCGACATCAGCACTTCCGGCACATATCGCCCGCCGTAAGGCCCGAAGTGCCCCAAAGCATCGGGCGTCATTGTTACTTTCATGAGCTCACTTCCGTGCGAGCGAGTTCATCGCGCGCTCGCAACGCCGCCGCAAGGAATGCTCGCAGGCGCTGCGCATCTTTCTTACCCGGCGCAAACTCAAGCCGCGAGCACGCATCCACACCGCGCGGCACTGCTGCCGCAATTGCCTCGGCAACATTGGTCGAATCCAATCCTCCGGCTATGATCGCCGGATACGGAAACCGTGCCGCCAGGGACCAGTCGAACGCCTTACCCGAGCCCCCGTAGTCCGGTGTGGCCGCGTCCAATAAGTAAGCTTCGATTCGACGATCTCGCGCCGGCGTTGGCGAGGCGCCCGGAATACTGCGCCAAACGCGATACTCCGAGTCCGGAACCGCGCAGTTCTCACCATATAACTGCAGTACGTCGAGCCCGGCCTCTCCTGCAGCCGCCAATAGCTCTTCTTGCGACTCGTTAACAAACACTCCCACCTTCAGATACTTGGCGGGAACCGCCTCGGCAATCTGCCGCGCCCGCCCCGGCGTTATATACCGCGGGCTTTTTTTATAGAAGTTAAAACCGAGCGCGTTCGCCCCCGCATTGACGGCTATGCACGCGTCTTCCTCGCGCGTAATGCCGCAAACTTTGACGATGAACTCCGTGTCATTCATCAGCGTGCCTGCCCCGCAACAAAGCTTTCAGCGCGGCGGCTGGATTTCCCGATTTCATCAGCGATTCCCCAATTAGAAATGCCTGAAAACCAGCGCCACGCAGCAGATCGATATCGGCGCGAGTAAATATGCCGCTCTCGGTTACGCGGATCACATTGCCCGGCATCTGAAAACTCAGGCGGAGCGAAGTGTCCAGGGAGACGTCAAACGTCTCCAGATCGCGGTTGTTCACGCCGATGATATCTGCCCCCGAATCGACCGCCTTGCGCAGCTCTTCAGAATCGTGAACCTCGAGGAGTGCAGCCATGCCCAGCGAGGACGCGAGTTCGC
>JAFAQG010001011.1 GCA_019246575.1 Acidobacteriaceae bacterium | reverse complement strand
CGATGTACCATCGCTCCTCGCGTCTGCCGCCGGACTCGTTGCTTTCGTACCGGATGTGTCCTTGCTCGGCGAGTAGCTGTAGCGCACGCTCAATCTGTTCCGCTTTCTTGTGTCGCGCGAATAGTCCACTGATTTCGGTCCGGGTGGCGCCTTCAGCGCCTTTGGTGCGCAGAAACGAGAGGATCGTGTCGGCGGTTTCGTCTCCGAGCTTATTTCCGAAGATGAATTGCGCGGAAGCCTCGCAGTAGCGCCAGAGGGCGAGTGCGGCCCGCAGATGCGCCACGCGGATGGCGGTATCGCAGTCAAGCAGAGCGTAGAGAAGTGCCAGCCGGATTACCTGGGGTTCGGCCCGTGCTGTGATTGTGCCCAACAGTCCTGGCTTGGCCGTTGAGAGCGCTCCGTATCCCGCTTCCCAGAGGTCCCAGGCAGCCGTATCGAAATCGAGGCGGTCAAGAGTTTGCGCGTGATCGCGTGCATTGATTAGCGCTTCGCGGATTCCATCGAGGGCATCGGCGGCAAGATTTCCACCACGGGGCAACAATTTCGAGCGCTTGACGCAAGCAAATAGGAATCGATTCGCGTACCCGTTTGCCGCGTCTGTGGAGGTCAAGTCACGCCGGAGTTCGTCGGCGGTGATATGCCCGATAATGCCGATGTGCGCTCCCGTGGCTCTCGCCGGTGATTTCGTGAGAATGCCTAAATCGCCCGTTTCCCAGCTTTGCCTGACGACTGCGCTTAGTGTGTTGCCCTCGCGCTTTGCCGCGTTAAGCGCGCGCGAGAATTCGGGTTCGACGATAAGCGAGCGTTTGTCGGTGATGCCGGGGTCGGTTGTAACTTCTTGCGTGTCTACGGTGCGCCCGTCTTTCTTGACGTTCTGAATCGTACGGATGGCGTCGCGAACCTCCCAAATCAGGCCCTCGCCCGTACTCAATCCCGACTTCATTCGCTCCTGGATAAACGTTGCGTCGGCTTGTTTTAGCAGGCTTCGAGCGCGGCTCCAGGCAGTGCCCTTGCGCGCCTTGGAGGTTTCTCCCACTATGACGGCGAACAGATTGGTGTGATGACGATCGTCGTCGATGAGGAAATACGGATTCCGGCCGAAGAGCACGCCGCAGCCGACAAGAACCTGCAGCAGCATGGCGACTGGATCTGCCTCCGTGTGAGGATCGACGGTGCGGACGAACTCCCCGGCAATGCCGTGAAATGCTGCCTGATCGATGTTGCTGGGCCATGCCGGTGTGGTCTGCGGATGTGGCCGCTCGTTTCTCGGCTGAGGTATGCCCAGCACGATGGGGCTCTTGATGCGCCCGAAATGAGCACAGGCCGAGCAATAGCGCACCTGGCCGAGCCGGTGTGCGACGTGATCGCAGGTGACGGGGCCGGTATCGTTCAGGGCGTGCTGGATCTTTTTTTCTGTTTCTGCGCGGCTGTAGCCCGGATGCGGCTTGCTCCGCTCATGCGCCAGGTTGTTGCCGTCTTCACACCTGGCGTAAATGGACAAAGCGGGGTACCATTCCGGTTCCGCGAGCGTGGCGGCATCGTCTCGTGCATGAGCCATCCATCCGCATTGCCGTTCGATTGCGTGCAGATCGGCGGCAGGATAATTGCCGGCGCCGTTCGGGGACTCGGCGCGATTGCCGTTCTGCTGCGGTCGGAATCTGGCAATGAGGTGCTCGAGCTCGTGCTGGCAAGTCTCGACAGCGAGTGGCGCTCCGGGTAAAGGATGGCCGGTGACGGTGAAGAACCGGCCCCGGTCGTAAAGCTCGATGCTGCCGCCGTCCGCTAGTTCAATCCGATGGGGCGCTTGAGCGGTAAGTGTGGCGCGCAGGAATAGTTTTATCCCGGTGCGACTCGGAGAGAGCTCGGCATACGTATGAAATCGGCCGACAATTTCTTGCGCCCAGGGTTTGGGTTTGCCGGAATCGTGAATCGCGTGGTCCAGATCGATCCCCATGGTGGAGGTGTCTGGGTTGAGGAGAAAACCAAAACCGCAACTGCGTGCGTTGAGCTTGTCGTGCGCAGTTCGGGCGATCTCGAGCGGGCCCCAGTCTTCGACGTGGTTCACGCGCGCGCGAACGACTCGCCCTCGTTTGGCTTGCGCTGCGATAAGGGGATATTTGCCTTCAGTTATACGTCCGTCGGGTTCTTCGTACCAGTCGGTCCAGACGTTCCATCTATCGATCTCGGCGAGATCGTCCGGGATCCGCGATAAGTCGGTGCGAAGCCATTTACTGTTCATCGCCGCCTCCCGCGAAGAAGAAATCGTCCAGCGAATCAGCTTCGTCAGGGCTACGCACGTTTTTCGGCTCGCACGATAGCGGCGGAGCGCTCGTATGGGCGTCAGTTTGTGCAGCGCGGTCTGCTCCTGCGAAAAGCTCAATCGCGAGCTTTTCGATTTTCCAGATGGTGCGGTAAGTTTTCCGATCGCATTCATAACAGATCGCGAAGGAAATGAACTGGCAGCGGGCTGCTCGCGCCAGCGGCGTGGGTAGGAGATAGGTGCAGATCCACACGAAATCGCGCACGTCGGTGTATCCGCACGTGAAGCAGAACTCCAGACCGCTGGCGATATGCCTGTTTTTCCTGGAAGCTCTCTTTAGCTTGGAGGGGTATTTGGAGAATCGAAACGGAAGCCCATCCTGGCACCAGCCGGTCGCCAGTTCGGGCGGAAGAGTGGTCTTGAGCGGATGCATAGGGTTGCTCCGCCCGGTTCTCAGGAGATGCGTTGTCGAGCGCTGTTCAGCGTGTCAAAATCAACTCAGGTGTTCGCGTGAAGTTCGGCCCGGTGCGTCTCCTGCGTGCCGGGCTTTTACTTTGTTGCCTCACCGGGGTTATTGGAGCGTCTGGCGTTTAGGTAATTCTCCAAATCGCTTTCCAGAACGAGGACGCGACGTCCGAGTCGGACGACTGGCAAACGTCCGGAACGAATCTCGGCTCTCCAAAATCCTTGAGAATTTCCGTACTGCTCACTCAGCTCTTGGACGGCGAACCCCGCCCGGGGTGTGATGGTTTTGAGAAGGCTAGTTGTTGCCATTGATGTATGCGCTTGACACGCGCTGTCACTGAGTAGTATGTGGTAGTAGTACGTTTAGAACAAGAATTTTAGTGGAATGCCACCCCTCTCTAAAGCATCACGATCGAACGTCCGGGTCGGAGAGCTGCTTGAAGTCGTAAACGCGCTGAATGAAAATCACGCGCCTGTCCGGGGGTTCAACCTTGTTGCGCTACAGAGCTCGCTTCGCCGTCTGCCCAGCAGCGAGGCAACCGAAATAGAGAGCGATGCACGGAGGAGGCGAGAGGAGGTCGTTGGGTTTGTGCGGCGGCAGCTTGGCGCACTACGGCGCAGTGTGCGCAAGTTCATCCTGACGGGCATCGGAACAGTCACAGCCGAAAACGCGATGCGGGTTGTTGATCGATACAACCAGTTAATTGCGGCGCGCCGGTTTTTGAGGGAGCTACCAGAGATGCGGAAGCCGGCAAAGGATATGTCATCCTCCGCATTTGGAACGCAGTTCGGGTTTGCAAAGAGCGCTCAACTGCTTGAGTTGCGGATCGAGCGCCGCAGGTCGAGTTCGGCCCCGAAGGGTCAAAGCATTCTGCATTTCGAGTTCTCGCCGATCGCCGACATTTTGAATGGCGTAGACATCGATAGGATTCGCATCTGCAAAAATTGTGATCTGCTCTTCTGGGCCGGACGCTACAACGCGGAATACTGCTCAGTCCGTTGCGGCAACGCTTGGCGCAATCGAGAAAGCAGGCGGCAGCTGCGAGTAGCGGGTATGAGAAACGAGGTGAAGGAGTTGTGAACGAACAATTTGAAAAGGAGCAATCAGGCGCGCGTTCGAGGTCCTCTCAAGGAAACAAGGATTGCGATGGTCTGCACCGCCGCCGCGGTGTTTGGCATTACAAGCTGAAGATTGCCGGGCGGTGGCGCGAGTTCAGCGCCAAGACGCGAAATTATCAACAGGCCAAGGACGTTTATCGCAACGCGAAGAATGAGCAGGAGGCCGGCCGGCTGCCCGCCGACCGCAGCAAAGCATCGTTTTCGAAGGCGGCGGAACATTGGAGATCGCGCCGCGCCCTCGCAGGCAAGGCCGAAAACACCCTCCTCATGGAAGGCTATCGGCTCAAGCCATTGAAAGAGTATTTCGGTGAAACGAAGTTGAAAGAAATCACTCTTGACGACGTCACAGACTATCGCCTGGAACGGGGAAAGTGCGTGGGTTCGCGAACGATCAATCTGGAAGTCAAAGTCCTGCGCATGATCCTCTCCGAGGCGAAGTGCTGGGCAAAAATTTCTTCCGAGTACAAGCCCCTGAAGGAGAACGCTCGCGGGCCCGGTGTTGCGCTTACGGATGAACAGCTCAGGCGTCTGATCGAAACTGCTGGCAGTAAGCCGGAATGGGATGCTGCCTATCTTGCAGCCTGGATCGCTTCGAATACCACGATGCGCGGGGTCGAGATCAGGAAACTGCGGCACCGCAACGTGGATCTCTTCTCTCGTGTGGTGCGCATCGAGCGGGAAGGCACCAAGACCGATGGCGGATGCCGCGAGATTCCGCTCAACGATGAAGCCGTGCGTGCATTTGCCAGGGTTATTGACCGCGCCAACAAGCTCGGGTCGCATGAGCCGGACCACTTCTTGTTCCCGGCATTCCGCTTCAAGCACACAAAGCCAACAAGCTCGGCGAGAGGAACCGGGTACGATCCGTGCCAGCACGCAAAGACCTGGCGCACCGCCTGGCGTTCGCTTCGCAAGAAGGCGGGCCTATCGAAACTCCGCTTTCACGATTTGAGGCATACCGCCATTACTCAACTTGCGGAAGCGGGCGTGGCCATTGCGACGATTATGGAACTCGCTGGGCATCTGTCGCCCGAGATGACCAGGCATTACATCCGTATCCGGGACAAGGCCCGAGCTGCAGCGGTCGCGGTGCTGTCTGTGTTCCCTAAGGTCGATGGGTGCTCGGGAGTAACCGAGGGGCAAAGCGGCGACCGTCATGAACGGCGTGAGGCATGTCCACACGTGTCCACACGGATGTCCACATGACTGCGAATCCGCTAGGTTACATTGGGTGATACGCGATGATACTCGGAAGTGGCTAACTCGTTGTATCTGAAGGGTCTGGTCAGAAGCCCATGTTACTCGGTAAGTGTTGAAAACACAGAACAACGATAACTTCTAAGCACGGGGTCGCAGGTTCGATCCCTGCCGCCCCTACCAGTGTTCTTGCGAGCGGCCACGACTCAACCGAGTACAGCCTACGCGTTCGCTTTCTCGCGCAACTCCTTTAGTAATCTTTCGGCATGAAGTGCGCCCGCTGGGCTCTCTTCATGCTTAAAGATCGCATATGTCGGATAACCATTGGTCCGGTAATGATCGATGCGCCGAGCGATGCTCCCCAGTTCCGATTCCGTATAATCCGGTTTTCGGAGGCGAAGGTAAACGAAGTCCGCCGTTAGGACATGAGGTGTTTCGAGATTTTCGTTTTCCGCAACGCATAGGGCCACATTTGCGGATTGGAGTATTTCGTACACACGTTCGTTAAACCAGGTTGCATTTCTGAATTCAAAGGCGGTCTTAACGGAGCGGGGAAGAACGGCAACGAACTTCGCAAGCTTTGGCGCATCGCTGGGCAGGTTAGGCGGCAACTGAAAAAGAATAGGACCGAGCCTTCCGGCACGCTCGAACGGGTAGAGCGTGTCGAGAAACAAGCGCGTAAATTCCTCTGCACCTTCTAACTTGAAGCGATGTGTAATGTTCATGTGCGCCTTCGGTAAGAACAGAAAGCCGTTCGGCGTAGCCGCTATCCACTTATCGAAGGTTGCAGGAGCAGCAAGTCTTCTGTACGTGTAATTCACTTCGACCGCATTAAGGCGCGTTGCGTAGTAGGAGAGGAATCGTGCTTTGGGCAGCTTGTCGGGATAGAAATCGGGTTGCCAGCTGTCGTACGCAAACCCGGACGTACCGCAGTAGAGCTTAGCTTCGAGCACAGGTCAAAGCCCCGCGAACCAATCGTAGCCCTGTTCGGCCCAGTAGTCACCGGGCTTATCGGCTGTGTACCGAATGCTAGCTATCCGCTTGATGCTTTTGATTCCGTATTTCACCGGAATGGCTAGCCTCAGAGGCGCTCCGTGCTCGGCCGTAAGAGGCTCTCGATTGAGCTCGTATGCGAGCAGAGTCTGCGGGTGCATGGCGCTCTTGATATCCAAGCCGACATAGTACTCCTGGTCGGGAGTGGCCATGTGAACGAACCCGGGCAGTTGCCGGCCTGCGGGGAAATACTTTCTCGTGAAATCGGAGAAACGTGCGCCGCTCCATTGCACGATAGTGCTCCACCCCTCTATACAGCAGAACCGCGTGACAAGGTCGATCTTCGGAAGCGCCTGGATATCCGCAAGCGATAGATGCAAAGCCGGTCCCGATCCGGTGAACACGGAAAGCCGCCAGGCCGTGAGCCTATTCTTTACACCGATGTCTCCGTTCACTTTAAGCCGGCGTACATCGGCCGCTGAATAAACCGGCATGCGATGGGAATCGCTGAAGTATCCGTGAGCTAACTTGCCGTTGAAGTCCAGAACCTTCCGCTCGAGATGTGGCAGACCATCGTCATCTTCGACCGACTTCATCCATTCATAACCGCCGATGGCGCCCAAACCAGTAATGCCGCCGATAAGGAAATCGCGTCGTGTTCTGCGCCGTAACTCACGCTTGAGCGCGTCATCGCTCAACACTATCTCACGCTCAGATCTAGTCATGATCTTCAACGGGCTCGAAGCCGATTACAATACTGCGGAAATTGCTCCAACCGGCGCGAATTACCTGGGCCACGTGAACGAGAAAAAAGACAAGGTAGCCCATCGTCAAGACAAAGTGAACCAGTCGAGCTCCTTCGTAGCCCCCGAATACTGCTGTAAGCCACGGCAATTGAGCAGGTTTGTAGATCGCAAGCCCGCTCAGAACGGAGGCGATGCCCATCAGTACGACGGCCGTATAGCTGACCTGCTGAGCGGCGTTATATTTCTCCTGGAGCGGCAGATTCGTTTTGAATCCGAGATCGTATAGCACCACTTGCCATGCATCTTTGAAGGTGCGAGGCGATCGTGGAACTAGATAACGCCATTCGCCGGAAAAAACTGTGTAGGCAATGTAAAGCACGCCATTCAGCACAAACAGCCACATCATAAAGAAGTGCAGCGCCATACCGTCGGCTAACATACGATCCATGCCGAGAATCGAATAAACCCATTTCGGGAAAAAATGAAATGGACCGATATGGTAGACGTCGTATGCCCAGTAGATGAGAAGGCCGCTCCAAATCATGAGGAATAGCAGGGGAAAGTTGATCCAATGAAACCATCGGATGGCCACCGGGTGCTTAAGCCTAAGCCTCTGCATGACAAACTCTGTGCGGGGATGATGACCGAATTCTGACTATGTTACCGCGGAAACGGGCATCCCGGCTGATCTATCGCACCCGTCAAACACCGCGGACGTTGAAGGATTTATCCTGGAGTGTTAGTACTGAGCGTAACGATTTGCCCGTTTTCACCGTATTCTCGTCGAAGCGGGGCAGAACAACTGAAACTTCACACAAGTTAAATAAGGGCGTTGAGAAAGGATGATGAGGCTATCGAGTGCAGCGGTTTTCACCTCTAGCGCAGTTCTAGGCGGTATTTCTGCAGCCGCCGCTTACGGCAGTGTTTCCAAATCTTCCCAGCTATTTGGCCCTTCCATCTACCGGGGCCCGGGGCGCCGT
>JAFAQG010000975.1 GCA_019246575.1 Acidobacteriaceae bacterium | reverse complement strand
CACGATATCGGGTTCGACCAACCGCATGGTGTCCAACATGGCCAGCCCGGCGGTAATAGATCCGCCAGGAGAGTTGATGTAGAGCGAAATGTCGCGCTCCGGGTCCTCCGCAGCCAGGAATAACATCTGGGCGATGATCAGGTTAGCAACGTTGTCATCGATGGGAGTGCCCAAGAAGATGATGTTCTCCTTGAGCAGCCGAGAGTAGATGTCGTAGGCGCGCTCGCCGCGAGACGTCTGTTCGACCACCATCGGCACGAGTACAGAATTGTGCATGCAAAAACTCCTTCACTGCAAAGCCCTGTGCGTATTTTCGCGAACTGAGGGGCGGCACCCCCATCATATAGGATCGATTCAGAATGGCTGTGAGCGCGGAAAGCACGAGTTGGTGCGGCGTTTCTAGCCCTTGCCGAATGTCAGCCTACGGACAATCGCGCCGCCTTGACGGCCCCGGCGAACAACTCCATATTAAGAGAAGCATTCGGATGCCTTGTTAAAGGCTGCGCCTGAAACGGATGGCTCGACCGACTTTTCCGATCTCAGGTAAATCCGTGCGCCCTATACCTAATCTTTTCGAGGAGATCGGACGATTAGTGTGTTAGGAATTCGGAGCCTTCGCGAACGATGAGAGTGTTAATAGCAGACGATAGCGCAACTTCACGCATGCTGTTGCGAAGCGCACTCCAGAGGTGGGGCTACGAAGTTGTCCTTGCGGAAAACGGCGCTCAGGCATTGGACATTTTGGCAGAGCCGGACGCTCCGTCCATGGCCATTCTCGATTGGGTGATGCCCCATCTTACGGGCCCGGAGGTCTGCCGCAAGATCCGGGAAACGCACCGCGAGCCGTACACTTACATCCTGCTGTTAACCTCTAAGAACACGAAAAACGAGACGGTAGAAGGTCTGGACGCCGGGGCGGACGATTACATTGTCAAGCCGTTCGACGAGCATGAGTTGCGGGTCCGGTTGCGAGCCGGAAAGCGCATCATCGACCTGCAGATGCATCTCATGCAAGCGCGCGAGGAATTGCGCGAGCGAGCGAATAAGGATCTGCTCACCATGCTTCCGAACCGTTCGGCCATTGCGGCGGCACTGGAGCAGGAGATTGCGCGGTGTCACCGAGACCGGCGGAGCGTCGGTGTGATCCTTCTCGATATCGACCACTTCAAGAGCATCAATGATAACTACGGCCATTTTGCCGGAGACGCGGTGTTGCGCGAAACGGCCTGCCGGCTGCGAGGGAACATGCGTCCTTACGACCAGGTAGGGCGGTACGGCGGCGAGGAGTTTCTTGTCGTTCTGCCAAACTGCGACCTGGAGCAGGCAACGATGCAGGCGGAGCGGATGCGGTCTGTGTTGCACTCGACGGGCATGATGGTCGAAGGCGCCGAACTACAGGTCTCGGCAAGTTTCGGTGTTACGGTGTCGGATGGGCTGGGCCGCAACCCCGATCTGTTCGTGCGAGTAGCGGATGAAGCGCTGTATCAAGCTAAAGCGAGCGGAAGAAACTGCGTTCGCAGCCGCCGGTTGCAGGAATCCGCGCTGGCTTAGCTGGCTTAGAGGTAGGGAACACCCGCTGGTATACTGTGGTTCGAGCGTGCGTTGGCCATCGGCCTCGCTACGCGCCTCAGCAGACCTTTACGCGCCCGTAGCTCAGTTGGATAGAGCGTCTGGCTACGAACCAGAAGGTCGGGTGTTCGAATCACTCCGGGCGCATTAGCAAACCTCTAGCTTACAAGCATTTTTTTCATGCCTTCCGCCGATATGTCGGGGTTGGCGAGTTGTTCGGTATGCCCGAAAGTATGCCCACTTTCAGGACCCCTGACTTTCTCCATTGCAGTCAGAATCGTGTGCTCTTGCGGGTGAATGTATCTCTTTGTGACGTTCATGTCCCTGTGACCCGCCAAGTACGCCAGGGTCCATGGGTCCATGTCAGGCGCCCGCGCGCGGTCGCTCATGCATGCCATATCGACGACGCAACAAACCCAGCTGCCACGGCCATCGGCGTGCATGGACAGCATCTGGTGATGTCGTCTGTACCCAGAACCACAGTGAACCGGTCCGGGGCTGTGTTGGCCATTATTGCGACAGCGTTAAGTTCGGCCTCGTGTAGCAACACCGCGGCGAATAAGCGAACCTTCAAAGCTGCCATTAGGGCGGAGCTTGCAAATGACCCTGCGTGCGTCTGGGTACCCTTGCCGCAAGAAAAGCCAAAGATTAATGGTCAAGCAACCGATTCCGTCGTCGACGCACTAGCCAGAATTGGGCTGGTGAAGAGAATCGATGTGATGCTTCAAGCATCTCGCTGGGACCCCATACTGCGGGACTACCGTGTTAACCAGGAACCAGGCGTTAAATACGAGGTAACCGATGCTGGCAAGACGTATTATCGAAATGATCCAATTCGAGGTCCACAGCTCTGCTACGGTAGCCGCAAATTGGTGGACATCGTCGAGTTTACGGGGCCATTCCCAGCGACGGGTGGAGCGGGAAGGGTAGTCACTTATACTTGGAAGCTCACAGATGTTGCTGATTGGGCAAAAGATCCCGGCTTGCAAAAGGTCTTTCCGAGATTACGTAAGCTAATTAGCAATAAGATCCCGCACGAAGATGAAATGACGCTTATTCTCTCGAAGAATGGCTGGCATGCCCCACATCCCTTCTCACAGCAATAAGTGACACGCTTCTTCGTCACGGACGGGATTAGTTTCGGAAGTCGGGAGTGCGAAACCGAGACCGCCCTGATCTGTATTCGGCCTGTTCTTTGTGAAACCGGGTGCCCCGTCCGACGCTCGGTTTGAACCTGTGTAGCTTCGCTGCCGCTCCGCTGCGAACACGACGGGGACCCGGAGCCGTTCCCAGATTCGCCTTGCGGCCTCAATGCCGTCCATTTTTCCCCCTAGCCGGATGTCCATCAGGATCAAATCGGGGTTCGCCTCTGCTGCGAGGACGATGGCTTCCTCCGCAGACGTTACCGAGCCACACACTCGTACGAGAACTCTTCGAGCCGCTCACGGAGATTCTGCGCGCCGAGTGCTTCGTCCTCGACAATGAGTACCGAGGGTCTTCCCGCCGATTCGCGCCCGTGCTGGGGCCCGGTAGACAGTTCGATCAGTGACGCCTCGGACCGCACGGTGGATTAGCAGGAATTCGCGACATCACCAGCAACGTTTGGGTGAATACCCCGCAAATTCGACGTTCTGTCCTGATGGCCCGTTATACACAAACAATGTTAGCCACCCAAGTAGTTCCACTTATACGGCAAGCTGATTTGGGACATCGGCTGGGGCGCGATCGCCGAGCGCGACCGTTCATTGTTGTGATGCTGGTTAAGTTCAGCAGGCCAGACCAGCCTCATATAGCTTTCGAGGGTTCCATGCCAGCTTCGCTAATCTGAGACCTATGAAGCTGCGGTGCGTATTCTTTTCACTACTGCCGGCAATCATGTATTTGAGCGCCCCAAACGCTTGGGCCGAATCGTCGGAACAGAGCGACTGGAAAGAAATCGTTCGCCAGCGGCTTCCGTTGTATGGTCACCGCAACTGGATCGTGATCGCCGATTCTGCGTATCCGGACCAGTCTCGCGAAGGCATCGAGACTGTTGTGTCCGATGCCGGTCAGATCGAAGTCCTCAAGTATGTCCTTGACGCGGTCTCGAACTCCAGGCACGTCACGCCGACGGTCTACACGGACCAGGAGCTGAGCTTTGTTCCCGAGAGGGACGCACCGGGCATTTCCAGCTATCGCGACAGCCTCAGTTCGCTACTGAAAAGTTATCGCGTGAATGTCATGCCGCACGAACAGATCATTGCGAAGCTGGACGAAGTCAGCCGGACATTTCGGGTGCTCATCATTAAGACGAATCTCACGGTTCCATACACATCGGTTTTCCTGCAGCTCGATTGCGCGTATTGGCCGGCGGATGCCGAAACGCGATTAAGGGCAGCGATGGCCTCAGCTGCTAAGAAGTGATCGTTCCCTACGCGGGAACAGGCTGTTGGGCGACGTGACGATAGGTAGGTTCGAATCCGAGGCGTCGCGCGACGTCCAGAATACGTTCGAAATCGAGGCTAATGGTCGCGCCGGCTTTCTGGGTTACTTCATCTTCGATGGGCAGGTCGAAGTCGTCCGCTCCATAGCACAACCCTTCCAATGCGCGCTCATTCTGCGTCAAGACGGAGGTGCGGATGCGAGGGATATTGTCGAGAAAAATGCGCGCTAGCGCCAGGTGGCGCAAATACTCCGCTGTGCCGATCTCGACCCCGCCCAGATATGTGAAGTACGGCTTGTAGGTCCAACAAAGGAAGCTCGCGAGGCCGCCGGTTTCGTCCTGGAATCGGCGAGTGCGATCGAGATGCTCAAGTCTTTCCTCAAGGCTCTCATCGAACCCGATCACCATCGTCGCCGTGGTCTTCAATCCCGCACGAATGATCGTCCGCTGGGCTTCGAAAAATTGTGCGACGGTGTATTTGAACTTGCTGTGGCGCGCGCGGAAATTCTCGGTCAGGATTTCCGAACCGCCACCGGTGATCCATCGCACGCCGGCCCGTTTGAACCGCTCGGCGGTGTCGCGGTAACTGAGCCTCGCATGGTCGGCCAGGTACATGAACTCTGCGATCGTGAGCGCATAAAATTCGAGGAGATCGCCGTAGCGCTCGCGAATAGCGGAGAACAGATCGCAGTAGTAAGCGAGAGAAAGATGCGGATTGAAACCGCCGTTGAAGGCAGCGAGATCGCCGCCGAGCGCCAGCAACTCATCCAACTTAGCGAACACATCTTCGCGACTTAGAACATACCCTTCGCGGCTGCCCGGGAGGCGATAGAACGCGCAGTAATCGCATTGCGCCACGCACACGTTTGTGTAGTTGACGATGCGCATCACGAGATATGTGCAGGCGTTCGGCGCATGAAATCGCACGCGAACTTGCGACGCGAGCCGGCGCATATCGGTATCGGAGGCGTTGTGCCACAGCCAGCGAGCCTCATCGATGTCGATGCGTTCGCCGCAGCCGATTTTAGCGCCGATGTCCGCGATGGTAATGGCTGCTGCGCTCACCTCACCTATTGTATGGACGAGCAATCGCGAATGGGCTTAAATGCGCTCGACAGGAGGCGGCAGGCAGTGGTAGTTGCTTTGGCACCATACAAGCGAACTGCCTCCGTGGAGACGAATATCCTGCACACAGCCGATAAAGATCAGATGGTCGCCCGCT
Organism: Acidobacteriaceae bacterium; assembly: GCA_019246575.1. Next base: position 296 of record JAFAQG010000975.1, on the reverse strand, counting down.
TCGACGACCCGCTCAAGAGAGCAGGTGAGGCTCGCGACGATTCCTTTGAGCAGAGGCACGCCGTTTAAACCCGGCATCCATGCGAAACTGTCGAACCGTCCCTCTTCCGGGGGTGTAGAGAAGCGAACGGCCACGTTTTCCTGATCTTCTCTGAGGACGTTCACAGCGAATGTTAGTTCGTCCGTAACGTCAAGGGCGAATCCGGCACGGCGGTCGATGCACACCAAAATCAGAGGCGGACGGAACGAGACCGAGGTGAACGAACTTACGGTCATCCCGTATGGCTGGCCGCTTCT
>JAFAQG010000962.1 GCA_019246575.1 Acidobacteriaceae bacterium | reverse complement strand
ATCAGCGGTTCCGGCATTGCTTCGGCTGCGGCTTGAATCGCATCCCGGAGAGCGCCGCTATCGAGACCCACAGCTGCTCCAAAATGCCGCGCAAAACTCTTATAAAAAAATCGGGATGCAAATTGGGCGAAGTCGTCGCATTCAATGGCGCGCAGAGTTTTCATGGGGATGCGCGTTCGGGCGCTGATATGCTCCAGCGTCAGCCCGTGCTCGAGACGAGCCTCGCGCAGCTGTTGTCCTACCGACTCCATCCGCTACTACTTTTCGGCTGCATCGCTATAATACAACAGTCCTTTAGCCCGACTTTTCTCTCGGATTGTTCTTAGGTCGAGGCGAAAATATGACCCGCTCTCGATCCGTTACAGCCACGACAGGTCAACGCGCCTGCGCTGCGATGGTGGTTGTGCTCTGGGCCGGCGCCCTTAGCAGCTTCGGCCCTGCCAGTCATGCGCCCGCGTTCAATGGAGCCGCCGCCCTGGCGGACACCCGGCGAGCAACGTCGTTCGGTGAGCGGCCTGCCGGGTCCGACGCGCTCGCCCGTTTGAGGGACTGGATCGTCAGCCAGCTCAAGCCTCTGGGCTGCGAAGTGTCTCTCGATTCCTTTCAAGCGCAAACTCCGGACGGCCCGATTTCGATGGCGAATATCATTGCGAAGTGTCCGGGCACATCGGGCAAGAGCATCATCGTGACCGGCCATTACGATACTCTGCGGAAGCCGATGGTCCATTTCGTCGGCGCAAATGATGCGGGGTCCTCGACCGGTTTCCTCATCGAATTCGCCCGAGTCGTAGCTCACACGAAGCATTCCGACGATATCTACGTCGTGTTTTTCGATGGCGAAGAAGCCGTCAAGACCTGGACTGAAACCGATAGCCGGTACGGGAGCCGGCATCTTGCCGCGAGATGGGGTGGGGATGGAACGCTCTCTCGTATTAGGGCGCTGATCAACGTCGACATGATCGGCGATAAAGACCTCGATATAGCCAACGATGAAAACTCATCGCGAAGCCTGCGCGACTTAGTTTCGAAGGCCGCTTCGCAGCTCGGGTATACCAAGTATTTCCGTACGGACCCGGGCGCGATCGACGACGATCACACTCCGTTTGTGGCCGCGGGTGTAAATGCCGTCGACATCATCGATTTGGATTACGGTCCGCAAAACAGTTACTGGCACACCGCCCAAGACACGATGGACAAACTGAGCGCACATAGCCTTCAGGTAGTCGGCGACGTCGTCCTCCGAGTGGTGGAAGAGTTAGAACGTACGTAGCCGGCCGGTAGTGTCTCTTCTTGTTCTCAACTCGTCAGCGATTTCTTGGGCGGCTGTTTGGTGCTGGGATTTGCCCGGAAATATCGTCGTAAGGCGGCGAGTAATGGTTGCGCTGCCGGCGTCGGTTTTACTTTTCCGGTCAGGATGTCGGATTGATCCACACGACGGCCGTAAATCGCAGCGTTATCGTCGTCGTCGGATCGCATTGTTGAACCATTGACCGTTGCTCCCGCAAAGACACCGCGCGCTCGTGAATAGGCCAACAGTCCGGACGTTGGTATGGGCGTCGTTGCGGCCCCGGCTTCACGCCCTAGCGGACCAGCCGCAGCCATAACGTCTCCGCCGATCTTCACACCCATTTTCATCAACTGCTTAACGGCGTCTTCGTTCATGGCCAGCATGATCAAATCCGTTTCGCCGGCGCCGATCTGAGCTCCAAAGCTTCCGCCTTCGATGCGCACCGTGGATGGTGCCGACCACCGGCCATTTGGCAGCCGCGCAACAAAAACGCCTTTGCCATATTGGCCGCCGACCACGAATCCTGCTCGTTTCAGGCCTGGAACAATGATGATTCCATCGGCTTTGCTCAGCAGCGTGTCGGGAACGGCTTTTTCTTTGACGCCCTGAATTTCATTGAATACCCGAGCCGCTTCCCGAATTCGTTCGACTGGCTCGTTCTTCGCGGCCGCAATCAGCCCCGATGTAGCCAACATCACACAAAGTGTCCTGGTCGAGATACGAGGTAGCATCGCGTTCTGATGACTTCGCTCGGCGGAAATCGTTTCCACAGATCGCGGGGAATAAGGGGACTAGTTTTGTGGAGTTGGTGACACTGGACGGTTAGCCGCAGTGACGGGATTCTTTAGCGCTGCGTCCAGAACAGGTTTGAGATAGTTCAGATCGATAGGACCGTTATAGCGCTGGCCGTTGATGAACAGTGTCGGGGTGCCCTGCACGCCCGCAGCCTCGCCGTCGCGCAGATCCCGCTTAACTGTCTCGCGCACGGAAGCCGAATCGAGGTCTGCGGCAAAGCGCTTCACATCGAGCCCGTTCTGCTGTGCCATCGCGAAAATGTTGTTCCGCGACAGGTCAGTCCGGTTCGCGAACATGGCATCGTGCATCGCCCAGAACTTTCCCTGTTTCTGCGCTGCAACGGCGGCGGCCGCGGCGAAATCCGCGTTTGGATGCATTTCGCCCAGCGGGAATTGCTTGAAGATCAGCCTGACTTGCGACGGATAAGCCTTTAGGATCGCCTGAATTTGTAACACCGCCTGCGCGCAATACGGGCATTGGAAATCGGAAAACTCAACCAGGGTAACCGGCGCGCTTTCCGGGCCCGTTGACGGCGCGCCCGCTACAGGAAGGGTGATCGGGTCGTCCAGCAGCTTTGGCGCAGCCCGGTGCGCGTATTTCGATGCGTCCGCCGCTGCCAGCGCCTCGGCTTCGCTCTCGCCGCTCTTAATCGCGCCTACGATAACCTGCGCCAGTCCCGTGCTGTACGAGCATCCCGGGTCCGCGAACCGGCATTCGGCAACTTTCATGACGCAGCCGCAACCGCAGTCGCGCTCGCGCAAAATCTTTAGAACCGTTGCTTTCTGGGCCGGGGCCAATGCGCTCAGGTCAACACCGGGCAGCGAGTCGGCCGTCTTCCAATCCTGCGCGAAGGCCAGATACGCGGCTAGCGTGCAAAGACCAGCCACGCACATGACGCGCCGGACAAGAAGGGCCATACAGTCATTGTAAGTGTTCGGCGCGCTTTTCTCGAATGGGAAAAGCGTTATCCGACCGGCTACCTGCGGAAATGCAGAATTAACTTACGGCTCAGGATTGCCGCCACCCAAAGTTCTCGTTACAAACCGCTCCAACATCGGCAAGCACAGGCACACGAGAACGAGCACGATAGAGCCGACGCTCGGGTAATACCAGCCTTGCGGATTCTTCTTTTCGTCGTATAGGAACTGATTGAACGGGCCGCCGGTTGCAAACACCCAGGCAGCAAAGGCAACAAAGGCGGCCGCGGCCTGCCCCAATGGACGCGGCTTGCCCTGTTCTTGCGCAGTCTCCAGGATCCAGACTGGCGTAAGAAAGAGCAGCAGCGCTGCGACAATCCAGAAATAAGTCGGCTGAACGGAGGGGGGTGCTCCTTTGATGAAACCGCTGACGGCGACGTAAGCCGCAATAATTTCTGTCGGAATATACGCCACTAACTTGGTTAGATACGGGTCGCGGAACCCCGCCGTCGGGCGCCGCGGAGTTGTCCGCGCCCGCTTAGGTGTAGCAGCCGGTAAGACCACGATCACTCCTTTGCTTAGGTCAGCGCCGGAACATCCACCCAGCACCGCTTCTCCCAGGACTCGACGCCCTTCTCAGCCAGTTGCACGCCCTTTGCGCCTTCCAGCAGATTCCAGCGGAATGGCTCATCGCAGACCACGTGCCGCAGGAATAATTCCCACTGAATCTTGAAGGCGTTATCGAACACCTGCTGCTCCGGCACTTTTTGCCACTGGTCGAAGAAGTTGAACGGACTCTCAATATCCGGGTTCCACAGCGGCTTTGGCGTTGCGCCATAGGGTTGGATCCAGCAGTGGCGCAGACCCGCCACCGCCGTCCCCTTCGTGCCGTCAACCTGCAAGGTCAGCAGATCGTCGCGACGCACGCGCACCACCCACGACGAATTGAAATGCGCAATCACACCCCCGGCTAGTTTAAACGTCGAATACGCGGAGTCGTCGGCAGTGCAAACATACTCGCGGCCCAATTCATCCCAACGCTTCGGAATGTGCGTCGCCCCAAGACACGAAACGGCCTCCACGTTGCCGAAGAGATTATCGAGAACGTACCGCCAATGGCAGAGCATGTCGATGATGATGCCCCCGCCATCCTCCTTCCGGTAATTCCAGGAGGGCCGCTGTCCCGGAACAACATCGCCTTCATAGACCCAATACCCGAACTCGCCGCGAACAGAAAGCATCTGGCCGAAGAACTCGAGCTCGCGCAAGGTCTGCAGCTTTCTCAGGCCAGGAAGCCAGAGCTTGTCCTGCACGACGCCGTTTTTCACGCCCTTCTTCTCCGCGAGTCTGTACAGCTCAACCGCATCGGCGAGATTCGTCGCGGTCGGTTTTTCGCAGTAGATGTGCTTGCCGGCCGCAATCGCTTTTTTTACTGCATCGACGCGGCGGTCCGTGGTCTGCGCATCGAAGTAGATGGAGTAGGCCGGATCGGCCAGCGCGGCATCCAGATCGGTCGACCACGGGCAGTTCTCATGCTCTCTTGAAATCGCCTCCAGCTTCGTCCGATTGCGGCCAATCAGCAGCACGTTCGGCAGGATCCTTTCGCTGTCGTTCAGCGCCACTCCGCCCTGCTCGCGAACCGCCGCCACGGAACGCCGGAGATGCTGGTTCAGCCCCATGCGCCCGGTGACGCCGTTCATGATGATCCCGACTTCGTGAGTTGTCATGTCCGGTACATTGTGTCAAAAACGGTCACGCCTTGAAGGTGTCGGTACACTGCGGTCGTGCGCCAGCCGGCAACGGAGGTGCTTCCAGACCGGCCTGCGGCAGCGTCCCCTCGAGCTCCTGACGCCAATGCGCTACATCGCCCGCGGGACCGTAGCAGTAGATCATCCTTA
>JAFAQG010000920.1 GCA_019246575.1 Acidobacteriaceae bacterium | reverse complement strand
GATGTATTCCCAATCAGCTTCGATGCCGGAACGACTGGCCGCCTAACTCCAACCGGAGTGCTGAGCAAAACCCCGGCAATATACTGCGCGACGGCTTGGCAAAGCCTCTCGGAGTTGCTTGGGTGTGTTGACCAACGACCAACGATCGCTTGGCTGCCCGGCTTGCGGCGATTATTCGATTATTCGGCAGAAGCAACATTGACTTCGGTTTTGGAACAAGCCTGAGGAGTTTTTGCCGCGCTCGATGACGGCGGCTTTTCACGGCTGGCAAGCTTAATGTCAATTTCCGTGCCGCTTCATTCAGCGGAACATCATAAAGATCACATAACTCTACAACTGAACGATACATCTTCGGAAGCCGGGAGACCGCATCCCGGACAAGAGCATCGCGCTCATCAGCCTCGTAGGTGTCGTGAGGGGACGCGATTCGTGCGTACCGGTCCACGTCAAGATTGTCCGTCATCAATGGAACGGTGCGTCTGCGCCATGCGCACCGGTAGGCCTGACGAACCTCGTTGACTGCGATCGAAGCTAACCACGTCGTCAACGCCGACTCAGAGCGAAACTGATCCGCGTTCATGAGGGCCTTTAAAATTGTCTGCTGAACCATGTCATCGGCAATTTGATCGCCGCGCACAAGACTCCGAACGACTCGCGTCAGAAACGGTACCTGCTGCGCTACGGAAGCCGGGAAATCGTGTGGAGCTACCAAGAGGTCCTCGTATGCGAAAACAGCGGCAAGACAGACCTATGCGGCTTGTTCGCGATCTTCGAAAACAGCCCGGCCTTGTCGACGCGTTGGAGTTGAATCGGCCCTCTCCTGACAGGAGATGCATAGCTCTGCCCACGGTATCGCTTTCAATCGCTTCGAAGCGATTTCTTCTTCGCACTCGAGGCAGATGCCATACGACCCCTCCTCAATGCGCTCGATTGCCGAACGAAGCCGCCGAGCGATCATGGATTCGCGGTCGAGCATCTGCACCGCTATATCGCGGGCGAGCGCTTCCTGAGTCATATCAACCGGGTCGGCGACCTGTTGTATATGAATCGAGTCGCCCGCCGCACGGCTGGAGCGCGCTTTCTTGAGTCGCGCCTCTAATTGCTGTCGAACGAGCTTGATATCTTCAGTGGTCATTTTCTCTACGCCCGATGCGTAATGTGCAATCGAGCCACCAATTCCTTATACGGTGGAGCCGTGTCTGGATGATGTCGCGTTTCATGGCCTTAGATCTTCGCTCAGGAATTCAGTGCTCCGATAAGCTCAAGACACTTCTTCAGCAAACGTCGGATTTTCGGCATCCCGTCCTCGGCTGGCGAGTTGCTCCCCACGTGCATACCCGGTGGGCGTGTACTCAACCGGGAGTTCTGGGTGCGAGCCACCAAAGATCCTCGTGTGAATGCTGGAACGCCTTCTGCAGCGGACTGCCGCTTCTAACTGAAAATCGGAACAACTTCGGAACACTTACCGCGATCACGATTGTCTTGAGCTGCCAACCCTTGCTATATGCCAAGAGGTCGGCGCGTGAGGTCGGAATTTCGGCAGGACTCGATCTCAAGCCGCGGCAATCGAGATGCGCGACTGATGCGCTAGTATGCGAGACACTGCCTTGGGAGCGGTTTCCAGTCGGGCCCCGTGCTCTCCATCGCGACGTGAGTGCATTGATGCTCCAATAACCAACTGCGTAACGCCTCCAGATCGGCGTTGAATGTTCCGAACATCCGTTTCTCGATGATCGGTTCTCTATCTGGCGGTCCAATTAAAATGCACGCCGTGATAAACTTTTCCCACATCGATTCCGGCGCACCGTTCGATAATCGTTTTTACACTGCCCTCCCGTTCTACCGAAGAGGGGATTGCACAAAGATTCGTGCAAAAACGGACATAGCAACGTAAGATCGATCACCTCCTAAACCGGAGCTTGGTGGCCTAGTTTGACAACGGAGTGTGTCTCCGAACACTGGGGTAGACTGGACATCTTCATATACCGATCCGTTGAGGAGGCAGTGTGGCAGCCATTGAAAGGACCGCATATGGGGTCGCTTAACGAAATGGACAAAACTGTACCTTAAGGTCTCAAGCGGATTCCTCGTCGCGCAGCCAATGTGGCGTCCGCAGCGGACGCAGACGATCCAGGGTACTGGCGAAGTGCGGATCCCAGTAGTATTGACCTGCTAGCTGGATGTGCTCCCATTCGAGTGGCGACAGGTGAGCCATACGGTCCTCCGGCATAGGCAAGTTGTGGTCGGCTAACTTCCGCAGAGCTTTTTGCAGGTACACGGTATTCCAAAGGGCGATAGCGGCTGTGATGAACGTGAGCCCGCTTGCTTTGTTGGCCTGTTCCGAACGGATTCGGTCCGATATGGCCCCGCGCCGATGAAAAAACACCGCGCGCGCGAGCGCATTCCTGGCCTCGCCCTTGTTCAGACCAACCGTCACCCTCCTTCGCAGTTCAGGATTTTGCAGCCATTCCAACGT
>JAFAQG010000403.1 GCA_019246575.1 Acidobacteriaceae bacterium | reverse complement strand
CCGTCCCGAGTTCCACTTGCTGTAGCGCCTGCGCAAGTCTTCGAATACCGGCGGCATCGAAATCATCTTCGCGGAACAGTTCACGCTGCTGATCCAGATTGAACGCGATGAGTCGCACGGAGCTGCACGGCAGTTCGCGCAGCAGGGACGCGACCGTCTGTATCAGGAACGTGCGGTCCCACGCGTGCAGTTTGGTCGCGGAAGGATTAATCGGCGCGGCATCGAGCAGGATTGTCAGTCGCAAACCGTCATCGCGCTGAGGCCTCGACGCCTCGAGCGAGGCGGGCGTAACCGCTTCCACGGTCTGCGGTGGCACATTTAGCGAGACGCTGTGTTCCCCGCGCTTCAGTTCCGCCGTAATCTTCCACCGCTTACGGAACACGCGGCCTCGATCATCGGCGAGCAGCAACTCGGCAGTATACTTGCCTTCGCCGAGGGCGAACGCGCCACTCGTCCGAAGCTCAGCTTTTATTTTGCTCAACCGCTCGCGACTGCTCGCGGGAACTGCCGGAACGCTATACGTCTCGCCCAATATGAGAGAGCGGCCGTTTTCAGGGCTGAGTCGCAGGAATATGGCTACGCGGCTCTGTTTGCCTTCAAAGACGTTCAGAGGGCAGGCGATATAGTAGCCGGCTTCGAAGCGAAACGCGAAATCGAGGAAGGGGTGAACCGGTTCAACCCGGCAAGGTAGCGAGTCGGCTTCGGCTATTGCGTCGAAGAAACGGCTGACCTGTTTAGCGTCGTTCGGGGGCAGAACCGCCTGCGCACTTGCCGCAACGGCCACAAGAAGGCACGCACAACTGAATCTCCGTGACAGCACGGGAAAGCTCGCGGTTCCATTTTAGCCGCAAGCGACCGTCCGGGTCGCCTGGTTCCGGTGTGCGACCGCGGTAATTTAATGACCGCGCGCTAGAACGCTCCAAAAATCCGCGTGAAAAAAGCCAAAACGCAGAAGGTAAAGAACAACAGGTCGTTGTTCCAGAAGACAAATGCAGTTGCCAGGCATAACAGGGCAAGCTGCGACCGCGGATCTATCGACCAATCGAACATGTTGGGTTGATATTCCATAGTGCCAGAAACGAAGCGACGCTCTCACCCGTTTTGGCACGATTGTTACCGTGCGCGCGTCTTTGGTGACTGGTTGTGGAGGGAATTACGTGTCAGGGAACCGGAACAAGGATCCCCTGACTTCACTGGGTCCCGGCGCTAGCCGACACTGGCGTGCTTGTATTGCGCCATGATCTCGTTCATTTCGTCTTTGAGACGAAGTTTCAACTTCTTGAGCCGCTGCTCCTCTAATTCATCGGCCTCGGTGACATGAGGCTTCGATTCGATTTCCCCAACTTGACGCTTCAGCTGCGCATGCTGCTCGGCCAATGCGCGGAATCGCTCATCGACTGCAAGCAGATGCGCTTTCAAATCTTCGTCTTGCGTATAGTTCTCCATGAAGGGTTCTCCTTGGATCGGATTGTGAGAGGAATCTGGCCCGGTAGGTTGAATGTGCGTACATTCACTCTCGGCCGGCCACCGCGAACGGGTACCGTATCCAGAAGTTAGCATCTTTTCATCTGCATGACAATAGCGCCTTCGCTAGGAAACTCGTAGTACTTTGGTCTTAATCCGATGCGAATAAATCCTAATCCGCGATAGAGCTCCTGGGCGGCCGTATTGGATTCCCTCACCTCGAGATAATACGTGGCTTTTTGGGCAAGCTCGCGCTCGAGCAGCGCGGTTGCAACTCCGAGCCGGCGATACACGGGCGCTACGACAACGTTCAAAATCTCACGTTCCGGCGCCTGGCCGCGTACTGCGGGGAATATCTCGCGCGACACGATGAACCCGGCGATGCGGCCCTCAATCTCCGCCACCATACAGTTGTATTGCTGAAAGCTTTCCGCATCCCAATGCGGCCGGGCGAACGACTCGCGCTCGATCTCGACCAGTACCGGAATATCTTCCGGCTTCATGGTCCGAATCAAAGGCTTCACTGCACCTGCATGTTGCTCACGCGGCCCTCGGTGTGCAGGCGCTCGTCCGGCTCCGCGGCGTAGGAGATCGAAACGCGCGGTGCAGGCTGCTGCGGCCCGCAGCTCAACTTGGCTTCGGAGGGCTTTTCAATCAGCAGTTGAATGGTATTACCTGTCTTCAACTTAACGGTGATGCGCGCCGGTCCTTTTAGGCAGTCGACCTGCGTAAGTGTTCCGACCACCTTTTTCTGCGGAACAGTCGCGTCCCAGGGGACCACAGCTGCGGGCTTCGATCCCCCCGCTTGCGCGTCGAGTTCACGATTGGCTTTCTCTTCTGCTGCCCGGACGCGCGCCGTTTCAGCATCTTGGGCGCGTTGAATGTCGGCATGGGCGGCGTCGCGCTCCCGGCGGCGCTCCGCCTCCGCGGCGTCCAGCCGCTCCTGTTCGGTGCTGATGCGCTGGTTGTGAATCTTTTCGCGTTCGGCATCGGTGGGCGCAGAGTCCTCGGCGCGTAGCCAGCTGCCTTGGGCCGCAGACGCCTGGCCTTGTTCGGTTTGAATGTGCGCGAGCTCAATCCAGTACCGAGTTTGCCGGGGGGCTAGCTGGGTGGCCTTCTTCACAAGCGCTTCTTTCTCGGCCGGGTTCGTTGCCAGTTGCGCCTGCTGGAGAACGGGTTCGGCCCAGAGAGGATTCAACTGGGCTGCTCGCTTGAGAAGCGGCAGCGCGTCCCCGGCAGGCCGGTCTTGGGCAGCCATCACATAGATAAGCGGAGATTTGCTGCCTGCGCGCATGGCGTCCTCCACGTAGCGCCGGGGGCTTTCGTTCTGGCGCTTTGCGATCTCGGCCAGACCTTCATAACCCAGGGGCATGGCATCACCGCCGGCTTCGATCGCGGCTTTGTACGCCGCCTCGGCGGATTTCGGATCGGTCGAAAGCCGGGCATCGGCAAGGTATACTTCGGCGACGACGCCGTCGATCGAGTGTTCGCCGAAATCGCGCTTGGGGTCCAGCGGCCGTCCGGAAACCGCGACCGGCTGCCCGTTTCCCCGGGCGAGATTGGCGGCCGCTTCCTTTTCGAGCTCGTCCGGATCCTTACCGAATGCGTTTCCTTCGGCTACCCGCAGGCTGCTCCCGTTCTTCACAGCGGCTATAAAGATATGGAAACTCAAGCCGTATTCGAACTTGGTGGCAAAAAGCTGCATCCGCGCCCAAGCCAGATTGGGACGTGGAACGGGGCCGCCCCAGGTGACGCGGCTGCCGTGAGCTTCCAGGGTACTGAATAATTGCCGCAGGCCGGACTCGACTTCGGGGGGGAGCCGGGGCGTGTTGTTGTCCAACAGAATGCCGCAGACCTGGTCGAGAGGTAACCGGGTACCAGCCTTTGCAATCAACAGGTTCTGGCCATTTTGCCAAACGAACTCGGCTGGCTTCGTTCCTTCATTTTCGCGGGTGAGGAGGATTCGCAGGGGCCAAACGCTCGGGAGATCCTTCGATTCAAGCAAGCCACCCAATACCCAGCGCAGTTGTTCGAGCTGGGTCAGGTCGTCGCGGGCGGCGGCGACCTCGCTCTGCGTGTCGACGTAGAACGGTCCTACATTGAGCTCCGTCCATCGCTCGCAGGCGGACAAAAGCCCCGCTCCGGCGAGGAGCAACAGCAAGAAAAGCATTA
>JAFAQG010000714.1 GCA_019246575.1 Acidobacteriaceae bacterium | reverse complement strand
ATGGCCGCCGAAGGCACCGCAAGCCGCTGGAACTGCGATTCGTGATCCGTCGTGCGCAGAAAATCGAAAAAGAAGAACATCTTGTTTTTGATAATCGGGCCGCCAATTGTGCCTCCGAAATAGTTCGACACGTATCTCGGTTTGACGAACGGCTGCCCTGCAGTACCGAAATCGAAGAAATTCCGCGCCCTGAGCTTGTCTCCTTCCCAGATCTCGTAGGCCGAGCCGTGCAGCTGGTTCGTGCCCGACTTGAAAACGACATTGGTTACCGCGCCCACTGCTGCCCCTTGCTCCGGATCGTAGTTGCTGGTTGTGACATTCACTTCTTGAATCGCCTCTACCGGCGGAATGTAAACCTGCAGCAATCCGGTTCGCTCGTTGTCATTTACACCTTCGAATTGGAAGTTATTCCCTAGGCTCGAGGTGCCGTTTACTTCATTGTTCAAGCTGTTTTGGGGATTGAAGAAGCGGGAATGGTTGAACTCAGCTCGGGTCGCACCCGGCACGACATTCAGCAGGTTTTGGAAATTTCGGTTATTTCCCAACGGCAACTGTTCTGCCTGCACCGATGTCAGTGTTCCGCCCGTCTTCGCCGTGTCCGTCTGCAGCAGCGGCAGAGTGCTTTCGACATTGATGGTTTGGTTTACTTCTCCTGGCCGCACCTGCAAGTCGACCCGGACTGTGGTGTTCACTTCGAGCGGCACGCCGGTTCGTTGCGCAGCGGCAAAGCCCTGTCTTGCGACCTTCACGTTGTAGCTGCCGGGCGGCAGATTCGGGAACGAGTAATAGCCGTTTGCATCGGTCGTTGCCGCCCGGCTGACGTTCGTGTTGGCCTCAGTGATTGTAACTTGGGCTTCCGGAACTACTGCCCTGGTCTCATCTGTAATGGTGCCCACCACGGTTCCGTTTACCGCTTGTGCGTAAGTCGAAGCTTTCACAAGCAGGATGAGCACACCAATAGCGCACATCCGTCCTACGTATTTCATTGTTCCCCCTCTGATTGCCGCGACGTTGTGGATCAACTCGCTGCTCCCTGGCGCTGCCGCGCCGCAACTCTTGTTGCGCTACTTCAGTCCTGAACCCGGACCCTAAGTAGCACTTACCGATCATTATAGGCAAAATACGGCCAGCGGGGTTCGCGGGAACGTGTGAGTACCGATTGGCGGTATAGCAGTTTAAACACGAGTACGCGTGTTCACGGCAGCTTTCAACCGTACGTTAGAACGCGCCGTTCGTGCCGTATCACTCCCACTCAATCGTACCCGGGGGCTTATGTGTAAGGTCGTAGAACACTGCGGCAATGCCGTCAAGCGCAAGTAACTCGCGAGTTACATGCGCCAGCGCTTCCGGGTCCATTAGAACGACATCGGCTGTCATACCATCCACCGAGTTGATGGGACGTAGCACGATAGATTCGCGCGCGCCTTCAATGCCGGCCGGAATCATAATTACCGGGAACTGCCATACGCGATCCTGAAATCCTGTCTCTAAGCCGACCCGGCGCGCCACCGCGTCCGCGTCGCGCAGAAGATCGAGCCGGCGCTTCGAGATATCAGCCTTGAAAACGTGAAACGCATCGAGCGGCGCCTTGGCCCCGCACAACGCAACAACGCGGTTAATGTCAAAGCGGCGGTTCGTCAATTCGGGTGCCGTCGTTTTCACGTGTTCAATGGTCGGCGGACGCGGAATTGCGAGAACATGCCGGTAACTGCGCGAATCGCCCTGCACTCCGACGGATCTAACCGGAAGCACAAAGCCGTCCGCGGTCTGTTCCAAACTTGCTTCCCTTACCGAGCACAAACAGCGAATCGCAAGACCAGGTCCGGGGAAAGGATGCCGCGAGAGAAACTTTGCTGGTATCCCGATCTCGCGTCCGATCTCGCGCACTTCGTCCTTGTAGAAGGATGTCAACGGCTCGACGATGCGGCCCGATCCAATCAGCGACTGAATGCCTGCCACGCGGTTATGATGCGTCTTTATCAAATCGGCTTTCGCCGTGCCCGCCGATTCGATGGTGTCCGGATAAATGGTGCCTTGTCCCAGGATCCAGTGGCCGTCCAGAAAATGCTCGGTCGCCAGAATGCGTCCTTGCACATTTACGAATTGCTCACCGATCGCGAGCCGCTTCGCTTCCGGATCGTGCAGCCCGTTTAGCGCGGAAAGAAACTCTTCCTCGGCATCTTCCACCATAAAGTGCGTTGCGCCAAGCTCATTGAAAACGGAACGCACGAACTCCGTCTCGCCCTTTCGCATCAGCCCCGTGTCGACGTAGATGCCGTACACACGATCAGGCCCGAGGGCCTCGAGGCACAACGTGTACGCAACCGTCGAATCGACACCGCCGCTCACAAAAAAGAACACGTTGCGGTCGCCGGCTATTGCGCGAATTTGATCCTTGATAATCGGAATACGCCGCGACACGTCCCAGTCGCGCGACGCGCCGCAAACACCGAACACAAAATTCTCTAGAATGCGTTTGCCCTCGTGCGTGTGGACGACTTCGGGATGGAACTGCAATCCGAACAGCTTGCGTTCAGGATCGGACATGGCCGCCACTCCTGACGCGCCGCTTGAAGCCGTGATCCTGAAGCCCGCGGGAGGCGACGACACGGTATCGAAATGGCTCATCCAGATCTGCGAGTCGCCGGCCCCGTTCCACAACGCATCGTCACAGCAGAGTGTGAGTTGTGCGATGCCGTATTCGCCGCGCTCGCCTCTCTGAACCGAGCCGCCCAGGTGATGCGCCATGAGCTGGTGCCCGTAGCAGATGCCCAGCACCGGCACGCCGGACACGAAGATTTTCGGGTCGACGTTCGGACTTCCGGGCTCGTACACGCTAGCCGGGCCACCCGAGATGATGATGCCTTTACGCGAGGCGAGCTCTCTGGCTGGCGTATCGCTTGGCTGGACATCGGCGTAGACGCCGAGATCGCGTACGCGGCGCGCAATTAAATGCGTGTACTGACCGCCGGTGTCGAGAACCGTGATTTGTGGATGCGCAACTCCTGACTGAGCATGGATCGAGGCTGCGGTTTCGGACTGAAGCGCCAAAAAGTCGAGTGTAACGAGTAGCTCTTATGTCAGACGAGCCGGGTCTAACGGCTCGCTCTTTGCCTCTCGAGTTGTTTGGATTTTGCGAGCAGTTCCGCAGCCTTGGGCATCACTTCGATGGCCCTCTTCACTTCCGGGTCCTGCTCTACGGCAATCCTTTGTGCATCCTCATAGCTGAATGCCGTGATGTACATCTCCGTCCGCAATTGGTT
>JAFAQG010000702.1 GCA_019246575.1 Acidobacteriaceae bacterium | reverse complement strand
CGTTTTTCCTGCTGACGCAAAGGGTATTGCGGGACGGGAGGCGTCGGGTAAAGTGCTGAACGTGCTTGCAAAGAACGTCCCTTGGTTTCTCGGCGGCTCTGCGGATCTTGGCCCTTCAAACAAAACAACTCTGACCTTCGATGGCGCGGGAGATTTTCAGGCGGATAGTCCGAGCGGGAGGAACATCCATTTCGGCATTCGTGAGCACGGCATGGCGGCGGTTGTGAACGGATTGGCGTTGTCAAAGCTCAGAGCGTTCGGCGCGACGTTTTTCATTTTCAGCGACTACGCCCGGCCCGCCATCCGGCTTTCCGCTCTCATGGAGTTACCCAGCATCTTCGTCTTCTCCCACGAAGCAATGGGCGACGGAGAAGACGGCCCGACGCACCAACCAGTTGAGCACCTGGCGTCCTTGCGAGCCATTCCCGGGTTAGTCACAATCAGGCCGGCCGATGCCAATGAAGTTGTCGAGGCGTACCGGTATGTAATGCAACTGCGCCACGCACCTGCTGTGCTGGCAGTCTCGCGCCAGCCGTTGCCTACCCTGGATCGCCGCAAGTATGCGTCCGCTTCGGGCGTGGCTCAGGGCGCGTATGTGCTCGCCGACGCCCCCGGTGGAGATCCCGAGGTGATCCTCATTGCCTCGGGCAGTGAGGTCAGTCTCGTTGTTGACGCTCACGAGAAACTCTCTGCGGAAGGCGTTCGCTCACGAGTCGTGTCGATGCCTTCGTGGGAAATTTTTGAGTGTCAGACGCAAGAGTACCGCGACAGTGTGCTGCCGCCGAAGATGACAGCACGGGTCGCTGTTGAGCAAGCCTCCACGTTTGGATGGGAACGCTATGTCGGTCTTTCCGGCCGGATCATCGGCATGAAGACCTTCGGAGCCTCAGCTCCGCTAAAGGAACTCCAGAGAAAATTCGGCTTTGAGCCCGACCGCGTAGTGACCGTTGTCAAGGAGGTCCTCCGAGGAGTTCAAGGCGAGCCCCAGGGCCAGTAACGCCGTCGTTACTAAGATCAACCTCCATCGGAACTACACAAATGTCGGAAAAACAGAGTACAACGCAAACGGCTGCACGATTATTAGTCCGCAGTCTCGTTCAACAAAATGTGAAATACATTTTCGGAATTCCGGGCGGCAAGATCATGCCCACTTTCGATGCACTGATCGATGAGGGTCCGGAACTCATTGTCTGCAGACACGAGCAGAATGCAGCGTTTATGGCCGCGGCAGTGGGCAGGTTAACCGGGCGACCCGGCGTTTGCCTCGTCACATCCGGGCCGGGTACGGGTAATGTTGTGACGGGCGCGGCTACAGCAACTACCGAAGGCGATCCCATGGTGGCAATCGGTGGAGTTGTGCCTTTACCGGACACGCTGAAACAGACGCATCAGTCCATGGATTCTGTGGCGATGATGAAGCCGGTCACCAAGTACAGCGTTTCAATCAGCGCGCCTGAATCGGCAGGTGAAGTTATCGCAAATGCGTTTCGCGCCGCGATGACGCCCAGAGCCGGCGCTGCGTTCATCGCATTCCCGAAAGATGTGCAGGGCGCTGCCACGACGGCTCAGCCGCCGCCTTTTCAGTCGCTCTCTTTACTCAGCGGTGCTCCCATGTGCCTGATCCGCAACGCTGCGGAGAAGGTAGCAAACGCGAGAAATCCGGTAATGATATTGGGTTTGGGTGCGAGTGAGCCGGCGGCAACGGCCGCGGTGCGGACCCTCTTGAAGCGATATCCCATGCCTGTCGTTGGAACGTTCCAAGGCGCAGGCGCGATATCGCGTGAACTCATGCCGTTGTTTTACGGTCGTATCGGACTATTCAGAAATCAGCCCGGCGACAAGATTCTTGCCAAGGCGGATGTTGTATTAACGGTAGGCTATGATCCGGTCGAGTATGGGCCGGAAGCATGGAATGCGGGAAAGCGCGCCAGCATCATCCATATCGACGATTATCCGTGCGATATCGATAACCACTATGAGCCCGAGATAGAGTTGGTCGGCAATGTAGAGGAAACGATCAGCGCGCTATCCGCTGCCTTGAAACACCGACCGTTTACTCCCAGCACCGAACTTCGAAGTATTCATGCCGAATGGCAGGCCCTGCAAAACCCGCCTACTCCCAATTCCAATGGCTCAGTCTACCCTTTGAGCGTTGTGCGGGCTCTGCGCAGTCTGATCGATGACGACACCATCGTCTCCAGCGACATGGGATCGTTTCACATCTGGATGGCGCGGCACTTCTTCGAGTTCGAGCCGCGCAAGCTGCTATTCAGCAATGGTCAACAAACCCTCGGAGTA
>JAFAQG010000694.1 GCA_019246575.1 Acidobacteriaceae bacterium | reverse complement strand
GAACAGTCAAGATCGTCGGAGACCAATTCGCCCAAACTGTCGTACAGAACTGGATCACAGGATTCCGCAGTTATCATCCCGGCGCACAGATTAGCGCAAAGCTCGAAGGCACGCTTACGGCCATGGCCGGCATCTACACAAGCACTGCGGATATCGCGTTGATGGGCCGCCCCGCAACCGTCAGCGAACACGATGCGTTTTACTTTGTTTTTCGGCACGAGCCGCTATCCATTGAAGTGATGAACGGCAGCCTCGACGTAAGCGGAAAATCGAGCGCATTAGTGATTTTCGTGAACCGCGACAATCCCCTACAGAACTTAACGCTCGCACAATTGGACGCTGTCTTTGGTATGGAACATAAACGCGGCCTCAAAAACATTCGTACCTGGGGCGAGTTGGGGGTCTCGGGCGAGTGGGCGAACCATACCGTCAATGTGTATATGTACGATTCCCAAACCGGACCAGGCGCCTACTTCGACCAAGTAGTCCTAAAAGGAAGCAGTAAGTGGAGTTGGGACCATATACGAGAATTCAAGGACATCGCGCGTGCGCCCAATGGCTTCGAGTATCCCGCAGGCAAGCAAATCGTGGATGCGCTCAGTGCGGATCGTTACGGCTTGGCTGTTTCGAGCCTACGGTACGTGCGGCCAGACGTGAAAGCTGTGGCTCTCGCCGGCGACGCCGACCAGGGCTATTACGCACCCACGCCCCAAAACATCGTCCAGCGGCTCTATCCGTTATCGCGGAGCATTGTGGCTTACGTCAACTGTCCGTCCGGCCAGCCCCTCGATCCCAGAGTCTCCGAGTTTCTCCGGTATGTGCTGAGCCGTGAAGGCCAAGAAGCCGTCCGGAAGGATTCCGGTTACCTGCCGCTTTCGATCGATACCTTGACCGCGCAGCTGAACGTTCTGAGCGGTGAGCACAGGTAAAAGCGGCGGTTTGAAAAATTCCCAGACGTCCGGACCGCCAGCCGACTTGCCTCATCAGCAGCGCCTGCACTCCCTATAGACATCTCTCGCGAGGAGACCACAAGATGTAGTACCACCCGGTACATTTTTCTCTTGACACTGTGAGCGAATAAGGCGATAAGTAAAGTGCGGCACCTCCCCGGGGAAAAGGTTCCATGGGACAACATAGCGTAGCCACTAAGGTTAAAGAATTACCTCGTTCGTTGAGGAAGGATGAGCGCAAGGGCGTCTCTTTCCCGCGATACTTCACGTCGAAGCTCGAGCCGGGCACCACGCCGTACGACCAGGTGAGCTGGGAGCTCCGCACGGCGACGATTGGCAATGATAAGGGCTCAATCATCTTCGAGCAGCGCGATGTTCAGGTGCCGGTCGACTGGTCTCAGACGGCGACCAACATAGTAGCGAGCAAGTACTTCCACGGGCGGATGGGGGCGCCGGAGCGCGAATGGAGCGTGCGCCAATTGGTCCACCGTGTCGTTGACACGATTGCCGACTGGGGTCTCGAAGGCAATTACTTTAAAAGCAAAGAAGACGGCGAGAACTTCCGGATGGAGCTGGCGGATCTGATGCTGACGCAGAAGGCTTGCTTCAATTCTCCGGTGTGGTTCAACGTCGGAGTTCGCGAATCGCGCGGTTACGGTTTTTATTTCGATGAAGCGGACCAGGTGAGCCGCAAAATTATACCGGGAGAAAACCATCCGCAGTGCTCCGCATGCTTTATCAATTCCGTGAGTGACTCGCTCGAATCCATCCTTGATCTCGCTAAGACGGAAGGGATGCTGTTCAAGTGGGGCTCGGGCACGGGAACGAACCTGTCGAGCATTCGCGAGGAGGACGCGCATCTATGGGGCGGGGGTCGGGCATCCGGACCCTTGAGCTTCATGAAGGGCTTCGACGCGTTCGCTGGAGTCATCAAATCGGGCGGTAAGACTCGGCGGGCGGCCAAGATGGTGATCCTGAACGCCGATCACCCCGAAATCGATAAGTTCATCTGGTGCAAAGCAAAAGAAGAGAAGAAGGCGCACACGCTCATCGATGCCGGTTACGACTCGTCGCTCGATGGCGAGGCTTACAGCTCAATTTTCTTCCAGAACGCGAACAATTCCGTTCGCACGAGCGATGAGTTCATGCAGGCCGTGGTTAGCGACAGCGATTGGTGGACGCGCAGCGTGGTGAGCGGGCAGCCTGTTAAACGGTACAAAGCGCGCGAACTGATGCGTCAGATTGCGCAGGCCACGCATCAATGCGGCGACCCAAGTATGCAGTTCGACAGCACGATTAATCGGTGGCACACGTCGAAGAAAACGGCCCGGATCAATGCTTCGAATCCGTGTTCCGAGTACATGTTTGTAGACGATTCCGCTTGCAATCTCGCGTCGTTGAACCTGATGAAATTTGTCGGGGCTGATGGCGCGTTCGATATCGAGGCATTCCGACACGCGATCGATACCGTGATCCTCGCGCAGGAGATTATCGTCGATAACGCCAGCTATCCGACCGAGAAGATCGCGAAGAACTCGCATGATTTCCGGCCGCTCGGGCTCGGGTACGCGAATCTCGGGGCGCTGCTGATGTCGATCGGGCTACCGTATGACAGCGATACCGGGCGCGATTTTGCTGCAGCCGTTACGGCCATCATGTGCGGGCAGGCATATGTGACGAGTGCCCGGATTGCGGAAGGCGTCGGGCCGTGCCCCGGATACGCAGAAAACGAAGAATCGTTTCTAGAAGTCATCCGCATGCACTGGAACGCGGTGAACGCCATCGACGGCAAGCGCGTTCCCGTCGCGATGTTCAAAGCAGCGGAAGAGTGCTGGCGCACGGCATACGAGCTTGGCTCCAGGGCCGGCTATCGCAATGCGCAGACCACCGTCATTGCCCCCACCGGCACCATCGGCTTCATGATGGACTGCGACACCACAGGCGTCGAGCCCGACCTGGCGCTCGTCAAATACAAGAAGCTGGTCGGCGGCGGCGTGATTAAAATCGTGAACAATACCGTCCCGCAGGCGCTCATCAACCGCGGCTACACGACCGAGCAGCCCGGGCGCATCGTCGCTCACATCGATGCGAGCGGCACCATCGACGGCGCGCCGGACTTGCAACCGGAGCATCTCCCCGTGTTCGATTGCAGCTTCCGTCCGGAAAACGGAACGCGCTTCATTCACCACATGGGACACGTGCGCATGATGGCCGCGGTGCAGCCGTTCATCTCGGGCGCAATCTCGAAGACCATCAACATGCCGGAAGAGTCCACGGTCGAAGACATCATGGACGCCTATACGGAGAGCTGGAAGCTGGGCCTCAAAGCTGTCGCGATTTACCGCGATGGTTCGAAGCGCGTGCAGCCGCTCAGTTCCGGAACCGGCAAGGGCGAGAAGAAAGGGATCGCAGCCGTTCCTCAGCCGCAGACTGTCGAAAAGGTTGTGTACCGGCCGGTGCGCCGCAAGCTGCCCGATGAGCGCAACTCCGTAACTCACAAATTTTCGATCGGCGGTCACGAAGGCTACATCACCGTCGGCCTGTATGAGGACGCCACGCCTGGGGAAGTATTTATCTCAATGGCGAAAGAAGGCTCGACCATTTCGGGCCTGATGGACACGCTCGCCACCTCCATCAGCTACGGCCTCCAATACGGAGTGCCCTTGAAGTTCTTCGTCGATAAGTTCAGCCATGTGCGCTTCGAGCCGAGCGGCTGGACCGGCAATCCGCAAGTGCCCTACGCCAAGTCCATCATCGATTACATCTTTCGCTGGCTCGGGCAACGTTTCCTCGGTATCGCGGAGCCCAGCGAGGCAGGTGAAGCGGTAAAACTTCGTCCCACGGAGCCCGAGCCGCAGCAGGCGCTTCCGTTCGAGGCAAACGTCGTGAGCGATGCGCCGTTATGTTCGGAATGTGGCAGCATCATGACACGGAACGGATCGTGCTACAAGTGCGAAAACTGCGGCGGTACGAGCGGCTGTAGTTGATCTCACTCCGAAAATCCTGAAGCCCTCGCAGCGAGAGAACCTGGGCGCTGCTGCCACCTCCACAGGGGCGGATACCTTTGTCCGCCCACCAGCCTAAGTTTCCATTCGGAAATTTCTGGGTGGGTGATGACAACTCAGCGCGCGCGGAAGGCGACTCCGCCTGTGCTTTCGGAGCG
Organism: Acidobacteriaceae bacterium; assembly: GCA_019246575.1. The sequence continues at coordinate 664 of JAFAQG010000694.1, read as the reverse complement.
TATGCGAATGAGTTCCTTCATTGCACATTTCAGGAGTACCGACCATACCGAGCAGAGCGTCTCCGAGCATCTTCAAAACGTATCGAGGTTGGCTGCGCTGCATGCGTCCAAAATCGGGCTTGCGCCGGCCGGCGAGCTGATCGGTCTGCTTCATGATTTCGGGAAGTACAGCGGCATTTTCCAGAATTATCTGAAGTCCGCGGAAGGCATTGTCGATGCCGACGCCGATGAGTTCGTGGATGCACACGAGTTCAAGGGGAAGATAGATCATTCGACAGCCGGAGCGCAGTACGTTTGGCGGCAACTATCACAAACGGGAGGCGTTGGGCTCTATGCCGGGCAGATGCTTGCCCTCTGCATCGCATCGCACCATTCGGGGCTGATCGATTGTCTTTCGGGCGCTGCCGCCAATTTTGGTGAAGACATATTTACGCGCCGGATGCAAAAAGCTGTCGCTAAAACGCATCTCGACGAGGTCATTCAGGTGGCTGATGCCGGCGTGCTTGCACGGGCCGCGGAGCTTCTTGGCGATCCGCGTCTTCCCGATTGCATCAAGCTGCTCGCTTCGCGCATTGTCGCCGCAAACCGAAACCGTACAATTCCGATGCAACAGCAACTCGGCTTGATGGTTCGGTTCCTCTTTAGCTGCCTCATCGATGCGGAC
>JAFAQG010000682.1 GCA_019246575.1 Acidobacteriaceae bacterium | reverse complement strand
CTGGTACAGTGCGATACTGCCGTCCGCTCGCGAAAAGGCCAGGCAGCAGGGATACTCCGGCGCGCGATGGCCCAAAATGACAGCGCCGGACGGCCGCAGCAGCCCGTCGCCAATCGGGGAACTGCTCATCTGGCAGCAGCCGCATCCGATCTTCCTCGCCGAGCTACTCTACCGTGCTCATCCGTCCCCACAGACTTTGGTTCGATATCGGGACGTCGTGTTCGAATCGGCCGAGTTTATGGCGTCGTATGCGTTCTGGAGCAGCGACACGCGGCACTATGTTCTGGGTCCGCCGCTGATACCCGCACAGGAGAGTTATGGTCGCTGGAAAGAGAAGGTCCAAAATCCTACCTTCGAGTTAGCTTACTGGCAATGGGCGTTACATGTCGCGCAGATGTGGAGAGAACGCTTGGGGCTTTCGCGAAATGAAAAATGGGAGGATGTGGCCGGTAAGATTTCGCCCCCGCATATACAACACGGCATTTACTCCGCAATCGGCATTTCGCCATTCACCGTGCGAACGGATCACCCATCCATGCTGTGCGGCCTCGGGATGGTCCCGAAAACCGCATTGATCGACGAGTCGGTGATGCGGCGCACTCTGGACGATGTTTTGCGGCAGTGGGACTGGCCGAGCACTTGGGGCTGGGATTTTCCTACCATCGCGATGACGGCGGCACGTCTAAAGGAACCCGGCAAAGCAATCGATGCGCTGTCGATGGACACGATCAAGAACACATATCTCGCGAATGGGAATAATTATCAAACTAAACGGCTGCCCACTTACTTGCCGGGCAATGGAGGACTACTCTACGCGGTAGCGATGATGGCGGCGGGTTGGGACGGCGCGCCCCCACGCCACGCGCCCGGTTTTCCCGATGACGGCAAATGGAAGGTGCAGTTTGAGCACTTACTTCCCGCACCGTGAAACTTCACTCGAGTGGAATCGAAGGATCCGGCCCGCTGCCCTTAGGAAGTTGTAACTCACGTTCAATTTTGCGATTCGGTACGGAAACGAACACAACCTTATCTTCATCCTGTATGCCCGCAAATGCCCGCTTGCCATCCCTTGTCATGGTCAGAGACAACGGACGGCCACTTAGAGGCACCTGCACGATCTGTTTTCGTGACCCGACATCCGCAAATCCAACTGCCGGTTCGAACTGAAGGTTATACACAAGCGTCTTCCCGTCAGGAGTCACTCCTACGCGACCCGGCCCCTTTCCTGTTGCAATGTTCGCAATAACTCGCAATCTCCTGGTATCGATAATCGAGATCGCGTTTGAGCCTGTATTTGCAACGTACAAAATCGTGCCGTCCGGAGACAGCGCCGCACCCTGTGGCCGTTCGCCCGTATGGATCACGACAGCTTCGCCGGTGCCGAGATTGATCCCCGCAACACAGCCCGAATCCGTGTCGCTGACGAAAGCCAGATTGCCGCTACGCTCCGGAATTACCATGTGGGGGCTCTTCCCCTTCACGTCGTAATCGCGCAGTACGCGCCCCGCTGCCGGGTCAACCATGATTAACCCGAACGGTCGCTCGGTGGTGGCGAGTAGGCGATCGGAACCGGGGAGCAGCGCGATGCCGTGCGGCCGGTGGAAGCGGCCCAAATCGATCACCTTCGTCCTCTTCATCGATTCCACCTCGATGACAGAAATTGTGTTCGACCCGTTGCTGCTCTCTGTCATCCAAAGCACGCCGTTGTCACTCACATATAAGGTTCGCCCTTCGCGAGACAATACTGCCTCATGCGGGAACTTTCCCGCTTTGGCGTACCCGAGTTGCCGGCCATCCTCGGAATAGAATCCGACCGCTCCGGCAACTTTTTCGACAACAGCAATGTACGGGTGCTGTTCAGCAATCGCAGGTGCAGTCATAGTGAAAGCGAAAACGAATGCAACGCATTTCAAAACGCGGAGTTCTGGTACTAGCGTGGGCATTGTGGCGTCAACGAAAAACGTTTCTTACTTCAGAGTACTGGTATTACATCCCAACCCTCATCCGGTAAAAACACGAAAATTCGTGCCACATTGAATTAGGATTGCGGACCGGGAACTCACTCGCAAAGCGCGCGTGCGAGGCGCTGGCGATCCTCTACCTGTTTGCGGCGGCGGCACCCTCGTGTTTCGGGTGTTCCGTTCTCGCGCACGAGGCTCTCGTCGACGCCCTTTGGGATATCAAAGTAAAACCGGTGCTGCTGGCGCGATATCCCGCGGCTACAGCCCAGGATCTTCAGCGCGCTCATGGCTTTGCATACGGCGGCGCGATCATTCAGGATCTCGGATATTATCCTCACGGCAGCCACCTGTTCAGCGATCTTACGCATTACGTGCGAACGGGCGACTTCGTCCTTGCGCTCATTCGCCAGGCGCACGATCTCAATGAGCTCGCGTTTGCGCTCGGGGCGCTTTCGCACTATAGCTCCGATATCGATGTCCATCGCCTCGCGACGAATCCCGGCGAACCCATGCTCTATCCGAAGCTGATGCGAAAATTCGGCCCTGCGGTGACGTATGAGCAAAATCCGGCGGCGCATCTCAAAACTGAATTCGGATTCGATGTGTTGGAAGTTGCGAAAGGAAATTTCGCGCCCCAGTCCTATCACGATTTCATCGGCTTTTACGTAGCGGAACCGCTACTTGCCAGAGCCTTTCTTCAAAACTATGGCATCAACGTTTCGGATATTTTCCCGGATTTTCACAGATCCGTTGAGTCCTACCGCCGGGCAGTCAGCAAAACGATACCCAAGGCGACACGGGTAGCTTGGGCCCAGCGTGCGAAGCAAATCCGGAAATCGGAGCCGGGAATCACCCGCCGCAAATTCGTATACGTGATGCGGCGGTCCAGCTACGAGCGCGAATGGGGTAAGCAGTACGACCGCCCTTCTGCCGGCGAACGCGTCGCAGCGATATTTCTCAAATTGCTGCCGCCCGTTGGTCCGCTACGAACGCTCCGGTTCAAAATGCCAACACCGCGCGTGGAAAAGTTTTTTATGCAAAGCTTCGACCTGGCGGCTTCGCAGTACCGCGCACAACTCGACGCGGTTACCACTGCGACTCTGCAGCTCTCGAACTACAACTATGACTTAGGCGAAGTGGCCGAGCCCGGCAAGTACCGGCTGGCCGACAGGGCATATGCGAACTGGGTGAATTTGCTGGCGCGGAAAAATTATCAGACTCTCACCTCGCCCATGAAGGCAAGCCTACTGGCGTATTACCGCAATGTCGATCTTCCGTTCGATACGAAGAGAAAGCCGGCCGAGTGGAACCGTCTCTTGATGCAGCTGCGCGAAATCAATCCCCAGCCAATTCCTGCGGGCGGCCCATAACCCGGTCACGACGGCCTATGCGCTTCGCCCTCAGCGATTCGAACTCGAATTCTCATTGCATTTAGCTCTGCCTGTTCGGCCTCGGCGAAGTGCCGTTCCTGTCTCAGCACGGCGGCGTACTGTTCGAATATATCGATCAACCGCGCATTTTCGGATGCCGTTGTTGCCTGCAAATTCTTTACCGCGTCTGCCAGCAGTTCCTCTGCGGGAACTATATGTTTATGACGGGCAGCGATCATCCCTAGATCGGCCTCCGCAAAACCCGTCACAGACGTTGGGGTGCCGCCGCGGCGTTTCTCTCTCTCGACCGCCTGCTCAAAGAATTTCTGCGCTTCCGCATCTTGGTGCATCCGGAGCGCCAGCTCGCCCAGTTTAATCAGGTCGCTCCCCGTGTCGGAACTATCTGGGCCGAGTTTTTCCTCGTGGATGCGCAGGGCTTCCAGATACAGCGCTCTGGCTTTGCCGAAATCGTGCCGGTCTTCGTATGTCAACCCAAGGTTCGACAAGATTAGAGCGTACTCGGGCCCGTTCGTGCCGGCCATCTCTTTCCACACCGACAACGCCCGCTCAAAAAGTTGAGCCGCGCCGCGACTGTTTCCCTCTTTTCGTAAAAGCAGCCCCATGTCATTCAGAGCCGTGGCCAGCAACTCACGATTGCTTGCGCCTGGTTCGAGGAACTCTATTGCCCGATGTAAGTACTGATCGGCGGCTTTGAGATCGCCCCATACGCGGCACGCCGATCCTAAATTCATGAGCGTTTCGGCCACATGCACGTCGGGTCGCTTCGCTGCGTGCTCGTTCATCTGCAGCGCCTCCTGGTACAGCGCGATGGCTTCTCGGATACGTCCTGTCGACTGCGCGATCACGCCCAACAAGTTGATCGTTTCTGCTACAGGCATATCGTTGGCGCCAACCGTACGGCGGCGAATAGCAAGCGCCTCTCTGGCTGTTGTCTCGGCCCTGTCGTACCGGCCCATCGCGACATAGAGGCGGGCGAGATTGTGCAGAACCGCTGCGTTCTCCGCACTACCATCCCGGCCGTTGCGTCTACGGACGTCGAGCGCTTTCAGATACAATCTTTCGGCATCGGAGTATCGTGCCTGTGCCCGATACACCGCCGCGAGGTTGTTTAGCGTCGCGGCGTATGCATCGCTATCCACGCCGCCTGATTGTTCCCAAAGTCCCAGCGACCGTTTGAGCGATGACACAGCGCGCGCGTATTGAGCGGAGTTGTACTCGGCGGCCCCTTCGTTGTTGAGCGCCGCCGCGAGCTTTTCGACATCTCCCGCCTTCAGGGAAATGGGCGCGAGTACGGAAGCGAGTGCGGCGAACCGGAATAGCGATGTCATACCCGCAGCATGGAGCGGATTTCGCGTCCGCGGGCAGTAAGGAGAGGGTAGCTAAAACGCGTTTACCGTGGGCGTTTACGGTAAAGAGTCACACAACCCTACGCGCTGCAGAATGCTGTTGAAACGCGGCTCTGACCGCAGTGCGTCCCACGCCGGATGAACCTTCAGCCACACAATCGCGAGCTCCCGCTGCTCTACTGATCGCTCCAGCCTCGATAGCGCCTCGTCGTGTTCGCCGAGTCCCAGATGAACGAGCGCGAAGCTCGTACCGCCGACGTATTGCGTTTGAGACACGCGGTCCAGGAAGCGAAGAACCCCGCGCGCTTCATGTGTTCTTCCGGCCAGGCCCAGGGTCTGGCCGAGAGCTCCGAGAATTTTTGGAAAGTCGCCCGCCATCGCCCGCGCCTTCTGAAACATTTCGATGGCCAGATCGTACTCGCTCATCTGCGCGTACAGTCGCCCCAAAGCACTCCAGCCCATGAAAAACCACGGATCGTGTTCCACAAGGTCCTGATATCGTCGATGCGCGTCCTCATAATCGCCCGCCACCATCGATACCAGTGCTCTCGTATTCAGGACGATGCTGGATAACGGGTCTAGGCGAATTGCCGTCTCGAGCTCACGGATCGCCTCCTCGAAACGGCCAAGAACGGCCAGGTAATCGCCTCCATACCACTGGTGAGCGGTCATGTACCCGGGGTTCAATGAAATAGCACGGCGATACAACTCGCCGGCTTCCTGCCATTCCCAGTCATACTCCCCGCGAACAAACGCCAGGCATGTGACGGCGTCCGACGAACTTGCGTCGAGAGCAAGCGCTCTCTCGGCGGCATCTTTCGCCGCCGCCATCGTCGCCGCTGGCGGGGCCATACTGAAGGTCGCCATCACCGCATACGTATCCGCAAGCCCGGCCCATGCCAGAGGAAAATCCGGATCGCGGTCGGCCGCCTTTCGGAAATACGCCTCTGCAGCCCGCAAACCCTCGAGTGTTCGCTTGTTCCATTGAAATCGGCCCTTGAGATACAGTGTCTGCGTCTCCGGGTCCACTGTCGTCCGTTGCGGCGCCGTGTCTCGTGGGAGCCGCCCGTCCACCCGTAGCTTCTCCGCGATTGCTTGTGCGATTTCCTGTTCAATCACCAGCCAATCCACGGCCGCCCTGTCCCACGCCTCCGACCAGAGGTAGTGCCGGTTTGCAACGTTGATGAGCTGAGCCGTCATGCGCAACCGCTCGCCGGAACGCCGGACGCTCCCGCGCAGGATGTTCTCCACGTTGAGCTTCTCGCCGATGCCGGCGAGGTCCTCGTCCTCGCCCCTCAATCGCGAGACAGAAGGCCAGGCCACGACATGCAGCCCTCTCAGGCGGGTCAGTGCATGGATCAGCTCTTCTGTAAGGCCGTCCATGAAATAGTCCAATTCAGGATCGGCGTTCAGATTGGTAAACGGCAGGACGGCAATCGTCTTCTCGGCGTGCTGCTCGCGCGCGTTGTGGCCCTGTTTGTCGCGCAGCCGGAACTCGGCGGCATAACCACCCCGCGGAAGTTCGATTATGATGTCCGAATCTCGTCCTTCCGTGTCGTGCCAGCGCTGTAATCTTGCGCGGAGACGCCGTGCTTCCACTCGGACGACCGGATCGATGCGCGGATCGAACGACGGTCCGCGATCGAATACTTCGACCCCCACAACGTACTCTTTCAACCGCTCCGAATCGCCATCCAGCGCTGCCGAAACCGAGAATTGCAGAAAGCGCCGCAGCCGGTCCGAACGGTTAAACAGCGGACTGTCCAGTATGCGCGCGAGATGTTTTCGCACAGAATCCGCTGTCGGGGTTTCTCCGAGACCGGCCGGTTCCAGGTAATCTGCGGGCAGCCTGTGCAACTTGGTAGGGTGGCTTTCAGTATATCGTCACAGGATTCTCAATCCGCCCGATGAATCCCGGGCCGGGGGGGATAATCGAATCCATGCTCGCCCTGAATTTGCAACTATGAAAAAGCTCATACTCTTTTTAACGCTAGTGGCATCCGTTTTGTTCGCTCAAGAGACACGCAAAGAAATCGTCAACCCGTCGCCCAACCCTGCCGACGACACGAAACCGAACAGCGCGAAAATACCCGATGTTTACGCCACTACCGGACACTTCGATCGCATTGTAATTTTCCGCTTCAAATACGACGCCGACCTTCTCGCTGGAATGCAGCAGATGGTTCAACAGCAGAACATTCGGAACGCCGTCATTCTCTCGGCTCTGGGGTCGGTGCGGGGTTATCAGATCCACCAAGTCAGTAACCGGACGTTTCCCTCCAGGGATACATTTGTCGCCAATCCCACAGCCCCTGCCGATATCATCGGCATGAATGGATACATCATCGACGGCCGAATTCACGCCCACATGACGATGGCGAATCCCGACAAGGCGTTTGGAGGCCATCTCGAATCCGGGACAAAGGTCTTTACGTTCGCGGTTATCACCGTCGGCGTCCTCAATGACGGCGTCGATATTAGCCGCATTGACGACAAAACGTATCGCTAGCCGGGCATAATCGCTCCTACCCAGCATGAGAATCACCGAGATTCGAGATATCGTCGTTCCCATCAAGTCAGAGATCAGCAACGCCTTTATCAGCTTCGCGGACATGACCGTCTCGGCGGTCGCCGTTCACACGGATGTAGTTCGAAACGGTACGCCGGTTGTCGGCTACGGCTTTCACTCGAATGGCCGTTACGCACAGCAAGGCATTCTTCGCGACCGCATCATCCCGCGACTGATGCGCGCGAAACCCCATGCTCTGCTGAACGATTCCGGAACCAACATCGACCCGCACAAAGCCTGGCGCGTCATGATGGCCAACGAGAAACCGGGAGGCCACGGCGATCGTTCTGTGGCAGTCGGCACTGTCGATATGGCGATTTGGGATCTCGTCGCAAAAATCGAAGACAAGCCCTTATATCGGCTGCTGGCGGATCGCTACCGGGGCGGGGAAGCCGAAGAGAGCGTCTCGGTGTATGCAGCCGGAGGTTATTACTACCCCGGCAAGGATGTCTCTGCGCTGGTCGATGAAATGCGGTCCTATCTCGATCTCGGCTACACAACGGTGAAGATGAAAATTGGCGGCGCGCCGTTGAGCGAAGACCTCGTCCGCATCGAGGCAGTCCTAAAGTTGCTGCCCTCGGGCGATTGTCTGGCCGTCGACGCGAATGGACGCTTCGATCTCTCCGAAGCTCTCGAGTACGCCAACGCGCTCGCCCCTTACAAACTCAAGTGGTACGAAGAACCGGGAGATCCGGAAGACTTCGAGCTTCTGAGGCAAGTGGCACAGGCCTCCGCCACGCCGATCGCTACCGGGGAGAATCTTTTTTCAGTGCATGAAGCGCGTAATCTGATCCGATACGGCGGCCTGAACCGCGACACCGATTTTCTGCAATTCGATCCGGCCCTTAGCTATGGTCTGGTCGAGTTTCGTCGAACGCTCGAGATGCTGAACGAAAACGGCTGGTCGGCGCGCCGGTGCGTCCCGCACGGTGGCCACCAGTTCGCTCTCAATGTCGCTGCCGGCTTGGGGCTCGGCGGAAATGAATCGTATCCGGGCGTGTTTCTTCCATTCGGAGGCTTCGCCGACGATGTTCCCGTCGAGAACGGATTCGTTCGGCTCCCCGATACTCCCGGGATTGGAATCGAACGCAAGTCGGAACTCTACAGGGTGTACCAGGCCATCTCCTGAATCGCCCCATGCAGCCGCTCCAGAATAAAATTGCACTCGTCGTTGGCGCCAGCCGCGGTATCGGTCTGGCCATTGCCCGCGACATAGCGCGCAACGGTGCGCGAACGATTCTCGCGTCGCGCGATCTTTCGACGCTCGAAAACGAAGCCGCTGCTCTGCGAAGCCAGGACCTGGACGCCACAGCTTTGCGGCTCGATGTCAGCGATCCGCAAACCTTCGCGAACCTTCCGGAAGTCGACATTCTGGTCAACGTCGCCGGCACAAACATTCGTAAGCCCATCGAGCAATACTCGAATGACGAGATCGCGCGGCTCCTCCAGACTAATTTGCTCGGCCTGTTCGAGATAACGCGTCGCGTCGGCCGCGGCATGATCGAGCGCGGCAGCGCCGGCAAGATAATCTTCATCGGCAGCCTCATGTCATTACTTGGATTGCCGTACCTCTCCATCT
>JAFAQG010000152.1 GCA_019246575.1 Acidobacteriaceae bacterium | reverse complement strand
TTATCGATATGTGGGCGAAGCTAGATCAGCCAGGCGCAGTCTTTTATGACATTACCTGGACAGGCTACTGCGGCGAGCAAATACCGAGCGACATGCAGAGGGTGTTCGAAATCGTACGAGATGCGCGCAAGCGGGCGTCATCGTTCGTAGTTGAGCGCGTACGCAAGAATGAGGAGGTGGCCGGCTATGAAGTGGATGATGTAGCACGCGGCTACATTCGCGACCACGGATACGGCGACTACTTTATTCATCGAACAGGGCACAGCATCGGCACTGACATTCACGGCACGGGTGCGAACATGGACAACCTGGAATCGCACGACGACCGACGGATCATTCCGGGCACTTGCTTTTCGATCGAGCCGGGTGTGTATCTGCCCCACTTCGGTGTCCGCTCCGAGGTGAACGTTTTTTGTGGAACCGACTCTGCGCGGGTGACGGGAGAAGAGCAGGAACATCTGGTGCACATCTGAGCCGCTCATCCGGCGCAAAACATTGAAAAAAGAGATGATTTACGCCGGAATGAGCCAGATCAAATAATTTAATTGGCAGAAAGCCGTCAACAGCCTTACATTTGAGTATGGCGACAACGAGTTTAGCGGAGCCGCAGAGTTCGCAGATAGCGCTGCTGCACCGCATTAGCAACATCGTCAGTTCCGAGCTGTCGCTGGACGAAATGCTCGGCGAGATTGTCGGCCTGACCGCTCAGGTGACAGGCTGCGATGCGTGCTTAGTGTATCTGATCGAACGTGAATCCGGAGAGATTGTATTGCGGGCATCGCAGATGCCGCATCAAGTAGATTTGGGAAACATTCGGTTAAAGGTGGGCGAGGGCGTCACGGGATGGGTCGTCGAGCACCAATCAGTGGTTGCGCTTCCGGAACATGCGTCTTCGGACCCGCGCTTCAAGAAATTTCAGGCGCTCGTAGAAGACACATACGAGGCATTCCTGTCGGTCCCCCTCGTTAGTAGCGGTGACGTGATTGGTGTCATCAACGTGCACCATCGCGAACCGCACGATCATAGCCGGGATGAAGTTGCACTGCTTAGTTTTGTTGGCGAACAGATGGGCGGAGCGATTTCGAAATCGGTGCTTGCCGAAGAGAACGCGCGGCTTATGGAAGAAACAGCCGAAATGCGCCGGCAGCTGGAGACGCGGAAGGTGGTCGAGCGCGCTAAAGGCATTCTGCAGTATCGGCACGGTCTGACGGAAGAAGACGCATATCTCCGATTGCGCAACGAAAGCAGGCGACTTCGCAGACCGATGCGGGAACTCGCGGAGGCGATCATCTTATCCGAAGACCTGAGCAGAAAAAGCGAGTCGTCTAACTAAGCCCGGCAAAGCTTAATCACGCAGCGTGAATGACGCCATCGCGGATCGCTACTGTACGGTCTGCAAATGCTGCGGCTTCCGGATTATGCGTGATCATCAGAATTGTTTGCCGAGTGCGCTTTTTCAGGTCGCGCAGAATCTGCAGGACTGCATTCGAATTTTCGGTATCGAGATTTCCCGTTGGCTCATCGGCGAGCAGGATCGCCGGTTGGTTAACTAAGGCACGGGCGATTGCCACACGCTGTTGTTCTCCTCCGGAGAGAGCGCGCGGCTTATGGTCGAGCCGGTGCCTGATGCCGAGCAAGGTTAACATTTCGTCGAAGTCGGAAGGGCGCGGCGGATTGCCCGCGAGCGCCTGTGCGATGCCGATGTTGTCGCGGGCCGTCAAGGTCGGCAGGAGATTGTATTTCTGAAACACGAACCCGACTTTTCGCTGGCGCATTACCGTTCGCTCGGCGTCGCTGAGACTTTGCAGGTTTACTCCGTCGATGTTTACTTCGCCGGCACTTGGAGCAGTGAGGCCACCGAGGATGTGAAACAGAGTAGATTTCCCTGAACCGGATGGTCCGATGACGGCTAGAAACTCACCGCGCGCTACATCCAAATCTGCGCCGCGTAATGCCGGCACGTCCACATCGCCGACGTGATAAACCTTTTCTAGGCCGCGTACGCGAATGATGTTGTCGGCCGGCGGCTCACTCATATGCGAGCGCCTCAATGGCATCCTGCCGCGCCGCCTTCATTCCGGGGTAAGTCGCACCCAGCAGCGCTCCTCCAATTGCAATCGCCGCGGCAATGGGCCACCAATCGGGAACATCTACGACCTGCAGTGATGCCGGAACCATGTTCATGATCAGGGCCTTGGCTCCGAATGACAGAAGGATGCCGATGGCCGAGCCTAGTATTGCCAGCACCAGAGCCTCACGCACGAGGATTCCCACAACAGTTCCGGGCTTTGCTCCCAAAGCTTTCAAAATTCCGATCTCTCGCGTGCGCTCTACGACTGCGGTGTACATAGATAGAAACACGACAAGAAATCCAACGACTACGGCCAACGCTGTGATGACAGCGATAAACGCCTTCAGTGACGGAATGTTATTGATGTTCAACTGCGACGTGAACTCTTGGATGGAAACTGCGCGCAGATTTCCTTTGAGCAGCTGATTCAAGTACGCAACCTCTTGGTCAGTGCGCGCGGGATCGTCCACTTTGACGAGAATTTGGGAAACTCGCGGCGGATCTGCATTTCCTGTAAGGGCTTGAAGCGTCCTTAACTGCACAATCAAGCGTGCAAGCACTCCACCTTGGATGACACCGCTGACGTGCCAATCGTGGTTCAGGAGCTTGACCGTTTCGCCGATCTGTACTTTGTTTTGCCGTGCATAGTATTCATCGACGATCAAGCCATCCGGCGTCTGTGGAGGGCCACCCTGCAGGAATCGGAACCCCGGGCTAATTCTCTGAAACTCCGGAATGTTCACCCCACTCAAGTTGGTGATTCCGCCCGGCAGGGCGATCATCAACACACCGACCGCGCGCGCCACGTGCGGCTGCTTTCTGACCAGATCGACAAAAGCCTCACGAACCTGACCGGTTGAGAACGAGATTGTTCCGCCGGTGTCTGGCTTCAGGAAAATGTCCGCGCCCGTTCCTTTCGCCCGCTGTGCGGAGTCGTTCAAAATGCCGCGACTGAGGCCAAGGATTGTAAGAATGGACATAACCTGGACACCGATGACCAGCGCACTCAGCAGAGTTCGTACCCAGCGGTGTTTTAGGTTTTCAATAACTAACTTAGTAATCATCTCGGAGACTTAGGCGGTTGACATACGAGGCTTCCCTCGCGATTGAGGCTCACGGTTCTTTCGCGAGGAACTCGCGAGCGACCTCTGCGATCGGGCGATGCAGCACATCCACGCGACGATTCAGATCGCGCATGGTCTCATCTGAGATCCGGCCGGACAGCATGGTCAAAGCGGGGCCGACCATGGGACGGTCGTGCAACAGCGCCTCCCTCACAACCAGCGATGCATTGTAGGGTGGAAACGCTCTTCTGTCATCGACGAGCGGCAGATATGCAGTGCTGGTCAGCAGACCATCCGTGGAATTGGCGGCCGCCATATCGATTTGGTCCTGCTGGAGCGCTTTGTATAGCAGCCCGAGATCCATCGTTCGAGGCGTGCCGTGCCAGTGCAAGGAGTAGACCTGATCAAGACGTCGCAGGCCGTCGGGGCGGGTCAGAAACTCGTAGCCGACGCCCAGACGCCACGTTCTCGCCGTCGCTGCGCTCAAATTCGGCCCACGCAATCTCTCGCCGTCCTGCCTTCGGACCACCATTGCAAACGTATCATTGAAGCCAAGCGGCGGTAACCAGATCAGATGAAAACGCTCGCGGTAGGCGTCTTTGACCTGCATGTAAGCGGTGATTGGGTCGGCCGAAATCTTCTGCTTGAGGATGGCGGAAGCAGCAGTGCCTGTGTATTCAGGATAAAGGTCGACCTCTCCCTTCACGAGTGCTTCGTGACTCAGCAGCGTGCCTCCAAGATCGAGCTTGCGTTGAACAGGTACGCGTAGTTTGCGTTCGAGCTGCTGAGCCGCAATCTCTCCCAAAATGAGCTGTTCCGTAAAATTCTTCGAGCCGACAACGATATTGCTCGTACGCGAGCACGATGACAAACACAGGGCGCAGGCAAGCGCCACGGCTCTGAGCTTCATCTTGCGCCTAATCTCTGCTCCATCAGCCCCATGGCTGTGTCCGCAATCAGCGCCAGTGCAGCCGCCGGAATCGCGCCCGCCAGAATCTCGGTCGTGTCCACAGAGGCGACGCCGCGGAAGATTAACACGCCCAATCCGCCGCCGCCAATCACTGCTGCAATCACTGCAGTTCCGATGTTTGTCACGACCGCAGTGCGAATACCCGCAAGAATTGTCGGCGCGGCAATCGGAAGCTCTACGAACCGGAGCAGTTGCCGGTCGGTCATGCCCATGGCAATGGCGGCATCCCGCAGAGGGGCGTCAACACTCATAATGCCCACGACGGTATTTCGCAGGATAGGGAGCAATGAGTAAAGAACGAGGCTGATAATTGCGGTTCGCTTGCCAATGCCGCCGATGAACGGAATTGGTAAAAGAAACCCGAACAGAGCAAGGCTCGGGATGGTTTGCAGAACGTTGGCGATGGTGAGCGACACGCGTCGGAGCTGCGCATCGCGAGTGCCAACAATGCCCAGCGTGACTCCGACCAGGACCGCGATGGCTGAGGAAACAGCAACCAAGACAACATGCTCCGCCGTAAGGGCAATGATGTCCTTCAGCAGACTCTTCAGGACGAACGGGTCCATGAATGTTCCATCGTAACCGCCTCGGCCGGCTTAGCTTCCGCTTCTGCCGATCAGCTCCGGCGGCAGACTTTGCACAAAGGACCGCGCAACGGGCGTCTCAGCGCGCAAGAATGTTTCGGGAGTGAATATGCCTTCGAGCGTTCCGTGGTCCAGGACGGCGATACGAGTGCCGACCGTGAGTGCCTCAAGCAGATCGTGTGTGACAAAAACAGAAGCGCCCTGAAAACGGCTTCGCAGCGTTAGGAATTGCTGTTGCATTTCGTGACGCGTCACGGGGTCGAGTGCGCCGAACGGCTCATCCAAGAGCATCAGGCAAGGCTCGGCTGCAAGCGCACGTGCAACGCCCACTCGCTGACGCTGACCGCCGGATAACTGCGAAGGGAATCTGGTTGCGACTTCCTGCGGCTGTAAGCCGACCTGTTCGAGCAACTCACGGGCGCGCAGGATTTGTTTCTCCTCCGGCCAACCCAGAAGCCGGGGCACGAGTGCGACATTTTGTTCTACCGTCCAATGGGGCAGAAGCCCGAACTCTTGAATGACGTAGCCGATTCGACGGCGAAGCGCGATCGGGTCGACACGGCTGATGTCTTCCCCGTCAACGAGCACCGTGCCTGCCGTCGGCTGCAGCATTCGATTGATCAGACGTAAGGCGGTCGTTTTGCCCGAGCCGCTCCGGCCCAACAGCACCAGCGTCTCGCCGCGGGCGACTTCAAAAGTGAGATTGTCCAGAATCGTGCGCCCGTGTACCGCATAACACACGTTGCAAAA
>JAFAQG010000061.1 GCA_019246575.1 Acidobacteriaceae bacterium | reverse complement strand
ATGGTAGTCGTGCGGTCGGTCAGGATGGAGACGTCGACAGCGCCCGGGAGCGACATTTTGAGTTGCGGCAGTAGTCGCTTGATGCGGTCGACGACCGAGATGATGTTTGCTCCGGGTTGCCGCTGGATGTTGACGATGACAGCGGGGACGGTGTTCATCCAGGCGGCCTGGCGGGTGTTTTCAGGAGCCTCGGTAACGGTGGCTACGTCTTCCAGGCGGATGGGCGCGCCGTTTCTGTAGGCGATAACGACGGGCTTGTAGCCGGTGCTGGTGAGGATCTGATCATTCGCGCCGATGGTGAAGGCCTGACGCAATCCATCGAAGTTTCCCTTCGCGGCGTTCTGATTGGTCGCGTTGAGGGCAGCCCGAATGTCTTCGAGGCTGAGTCCGTAAGAGGCCAGTTGCGCGGGATTGACGCGAATGCGCACAGCGGGTTTTTGACCGCCGGCGAGCGTTACCAGTCCGACACCGGGCAATTGCGACATCTTCTGCGCGAGTGTCGTATCCGCGAGATCCTCGACCTTGGTCAGCGGAATTGTTTTGGAAGTGAGCGCAAGCGTGATGATAGGCGCATCCGCCGGATTTACCTTGCTGTAAATGGGCGGGTTGGGAAGATCGGGCGGCAGATATGTGCCGGCGGCGTTGATGGAGGCCTGTACTTCCTGCTCGGCGATGTCGATGTTGAGATCGAGATCGAATTGAAGCGTGATGGTGGAGCTTCCGAACGCGCTCGTCGAGGTCATCTGCTTCAATCCGGGCACCTGGCCGAAGGTGCGCTCAAGCGGCGCAGTGACGGACGATGCCATGACGTCGGGACTCGCGCCGGGATAAAACGTCAGACATTGAATGGTTGGATAGTCGACTTCCGGGAGCGCCGAAACGGGAAGTTGCTTATAGGCGATTGCGCCGGCGATCAGGATGCCGGCCATTAGCAACGATGTTGCAACCGGCCGCAGAATAAACGGCCGAGATGGACTCATTACTGCTGTCCCCGTCTCCCCGATGCGCCGCCTGCTCCTGAGACGCTAACCTTGACGCCATCCGTAAGCTTTTCAGCGCCGTCTACGACAACGCGCTCTCCAGGCTGGATCCCGTCATCGATGGACACATCGTTGCCCTGAGTCATTCCGAGTCTCACGGGCCGCACAGATACGGTGCTGTCGTCCTGGACAACATAAACGAAGGTGCCTGTCGGGCCGCGTTGCACCGCTACTGCCGGAACGATGGTAACGTCTTTTCTGGTGTCGAGCCAGAGCCTGGCGTTGACAAACTGATTGGGAAAGAGTGCGTAATCGGTATTAGGAAAGACTGCTTTGAGCCGCGACGTTCCGGTGGTGGGATCGATCTGGTTATCGACGGTGAGCAGTGTTCCCTCAGCGAGCTTCTTTTTTTGATCGCGGTCGTACGCTTCCACTCGCATCTTCGCGCCTTGCCGGAGCCTGCGCAACACAGGCGGCAACTGATCTTCGGGGATAGTAAACATCACAGCGATGGGCTGGAGCTGTGTGATGACGGCCAGACCGTTGGGGTCGGAAGCGTGCACCATGTTGCCGACGTCGACGAGACGCAAGCCGATTCGACCGCTAATGGGCGAGACAATCTTCGTATAGGAGAGATTCAACTGTGCGTTGCCGATAGCAGCCTGAGCGGCTGCGATCGTGGCCTGATCTGCCTGGATAGAGCCGCGGGCTTCGCCTTCGACGGCAAGCTGTGAATCGAGCTGCTGCTTCGCGATGATCTGGTCCTTGTAGAGCTGCTGGTCGCGTTCGTAATTGACCTGGGCGTCTCTGAGCGCGGCCTCATCCTTGGCGAGATTGCCCTGTGCCTGGGCGAGGTTGCCGCGGGCCTGCTCAAGCGCGACCTGGAATGGGCGGGGATCGATTTCAGCGAGCAGATCGCCCTTGTTTACAAACTGGCCCTCGCGGAAGGCGACATTCGTCAGCTGTCCGTCTACGCGCGGCTTAACGGTCACGGTGTTGAAGGCTGTGACTGTTCCGAGCCCTTCCAGATATACGGGCATGTTTCCGCGCTGCGCTGTGGCGGCGACGACGGGGGTGCTTCGCGGGCGAGCGGCTGCCCTTGCGCCTGTGGATACGGTCTTCTTACCGTTCTCGAAATTGTACAGGAGATAACAACCGTAGGCGATGGCGGCAAACACAAGAAGCCACACCCACCACCGGCTCTTGGTGGCGGGGCCTTCGCCGAGGCGGATGTCCGGAAACGGGCTCTTCAGAGGAGTTTCCGGTGCATTCGCGTCTTTTGTGTGCGGCTCTAATGCCGGCGGTTTGGTCCCCATTTCCTCTACATGCTCAGACGGACGGATGGGCGTAAACGGTCGTCCTCCTTAAATATATATATGGCAGCAGTAACCGATTAAAGGTTTCGCGGTTCGAACACAGGAGCAGGAAGACAGAAGCAAGAAGCAAGAAGCAGGAAGCAGGAAGTAGGAAGTAGGAAGTAGGAAGTAGGAACCAGGAAGACCCGCTGCCTCACGGTCGCGGCTCAGTACCCGTCACTTCGTTTTGGCCTCCAGCTCGGGAGTGCGTCGGTATGCGGCGAGATCGTGTCGCGGGTCCGGCAGGGGTGTCATTCCGGGGCCGTGAAACAGAGCGGCGGCGGGGAATTCGGGCGCTTCGGGTTGTTTCTCTTTGGCCGGGTCTTTGGAAGAGCTTTCCGGTTTCGATTCGACCGCGGCTGAATTTTGGGCCAGGCGCTCGCGTTTCAGTGCGAGTTCGGCTTGCTGTAGTTCGATGCGTTGCTTCGCAAGCCCTTCGCGGATGCGGTTGTTGCGCATGGCTTCGAGCTGCGAGAGCGCTTTGTTGAAGCGGCGCTCCGCGGTGGTGAGATAGCGCGTAAAGAGCTGCAATCGCTTGTGCTGCTCGGGCGTCCAGTCCATGGCATCGGGTTGTTCGGCGTAGATCGAGTGTTCGGCTTCCTGATAGCGACGGCGCTGGCGGATTAACAACCAGTGTGAGGTGGCGACTTCGCGCACCAGCATCATGGCGGGTCCGGTAGTCGGGTTGTAATCGTCGAGCCACATCTGGAAGAGATCGGCCTGTTCTTGCGG
>JAFAQG010000027.1 GCA_019246575.1 Acidobacteriaceae bacterium | reverse complement strand
GACATGCAGGCCCGTTGCGTAAGAGAAACCCCGCTCCGACTTACGCGTGATTGAGGGTTGATCGTCAGAGCCCTGCGGGTACACACTCATGCTTTCGCGTCCTATGTCCAAACGGGCATTGTCGCCGTCAAACTGATTCAGTTGATCGTTCTGCGGCTTGTATTTCATGGCGGCGTAATTGATCGTGAAGACTGCTATGTAATCTTCAGCGTAACGGGCGGCAACGGTGACGGACTCGGGTGTATCGAACTCAGGCCGATGCGGCTTTCCGGCGGAAGCATTCACCGTGAGTGGCGGGCCGGAACCCATTAACATATGAATACCGTCAAAAACGTGGGCGCCCTGGTCGGCAACAATGCCGCCTGCGTAGTCGCTGTAAAAGCGCCAGTTGCGAAAGCGGTCCGGGTCAAACGGCCTGCGCGGTGCGGGCCCCTGCCATTGATCCCAGTCCAGCTTCCCGTCCAGCTTTGTGATCCGCTCGGTCCCGAGATAATTATTCAGCCACCACGACCGAACCATTCGCACCTTGCCGAGGTTGGCAGGATCATTCGTGATTTTTTTTGCATCAAGAAATAGATCATAACTGCGGCGCTGCATGCCACATTGAACAATCTGCTTCGATGCACGCTCCGCGGCAACCAGTTCAGCCCCCTGTTCCGGCGTATGGCAGAGCGGCTTTTCAATATAAACGTCTTTGCCGGAAGCCAGTGCGTCGAGAACCATTCGATGATGCCAGTGCTCGGGAGTGGCAATGAGAACCGCATCGACGCCCTTGTCGTTCAGCAGATCCGCATAACGGCGATAAGCGTGGGGCTTGCGTTGGCTGTTCGCCGAGGCATCCGAAACCGCACGCTCCAGATTGGGTTCATAAACATCGCAAACGGCAACGACCCGAACCGTCCGGTTACGCCCAAAAGCAGCCATCACAAAGGCACCTCGGCCGCCGGTGCCAATCACGCCAAGCCCTACCGTGTCACTGGGTGCGGCACTGAGAGCATAGGCTCCGGCACCGGAAACAAGAAACATTCTTCTGTTCAACATGCGGCGAGTGGCTCCATCAGGTATAAAGATCAGAACATAAATTTTACGCCAAGCTGAATAATACGAGCAGCATTCAGGGTGGATCTGACCTGCCCGCCCGACGAACTGTTAATAGCGGCGAAGGAGCTGAGAATGTTGGATGATTCAGGATATTGAACACTTCAGCCCTCAGTTGAAGCCGTCTTACCTCATCGAACGGGAATGTTTTCAACAAACTGAAATCAACCTGCTTGATACTATCAGCGCGCAGTATGTTCCTACCCCCGTTTCCGTATGTGTACGTGGCCGGCGTGGCAAACGCACTGACGCCCTGCGGAGCAAGAGCGGTACAGGCCGAATTAGCCGCAACGTAAAACCAGCAGGACGGCTGCTCTACGTAAACGGGACTGCCGATCACTTGTGGCCGCTGATTGCTGACTCCGGTATTCGCAATATCTCCATTCACTATGGGCGTAAACGGGATACCGGACCGCAGGGTAACGATCCCCGTCGCCTCCCAACCGCCCACGAGTTCGTTTATGAAGCGGTTCGCACCGCTGAGAAACTGTTTGCCGCGTCCCAACGGCAGCACGTAATCAAAACTGCCGGTAAAAGTCTGCGGCAAGTCGTAATCACATGGCCCTCGATTTGCCCTCAAGAGCAGAAGTGTCGTGCCGCCTTGCAGACTGCCGGAATCGATGCACTTAGACCAGGCGTAAGAAACCAATGTATTCAGACCGTGCCAGCTGCGCGATTCATACTTGATCTGGAGGGCGTTATAGTTGGCATTTTCCGAAAATACGGGATAGCTGATGGTGCCCCACTGTGCGTACGGACGCCGCGCCTGGATCTGACCAGGGCCAGGAACCGGGTCATTGATGCTCCAACTCTGGTTGAGGTGAGTTGTTTTGTTACCTACATAGGCAACATCAATCGAAGTGGATGCGGTAAGCTGCCGCTGGACGGCAAAGTTCCATTCGCTGATGG
Organism: Acidobacteriaceae bacterium; assembly: GCA_019246575.1. Next base: position 4,397 of record JAFAQG010000027.1, on the reverse strand, counting down.
CCTGACTGCGAAAGACGATGGCGCCCGAGTTTACGTTCGGGGTTGCACAGGAAAGCGCGACATACCCGAACGAGCAGACCGCGCTGCTTGTGTTGGCCGTCACATTCGGCTGGCCCAGGAAATAGTTACCCCAAGTTCTTGTAGGAGCGCGAGGCGGACGGTCATTCGTCACGGTAGTGGCTGCCACAAAGGGAACTGTGGCCACTGTGTTGTTAATGGTATTGCTGTCGGGGAACCCATAAAAGATTCCAAAGCCGCTACGAATGGCAAATTTGGTTCCTCCCAAGGGAGTCCATGCAAAACCGACGCGAGGAGCCCAATTCTTTTGTACCGGTTGAATCGAGTCCGGCAGGCCCAAGCTCTTGGTGTATGAGAAACGATCGCTAAAAAGGTTCAGCAGCGTTGGTGTCAGCGGTTGTACGTTCGGATCAATGGAAGAAGGAATAATCAGCTTTCCGTTGGTCAGATCAAAAGCGCTTTTCTGTCCGCGAATGCCGTTGTAAAATCCGTTCAAGTCAAGCCGGACACCGAGGTCCCATGTGAAGTTCGGCGTGACCCGGAAGTTGTCCTGCACATAAAAGCCCCAAAAGCTCTGATAATCTCCATTCAGTTGCTTAAAGTAATCGCGGGTAACGTTATCGGGATACCCCAGGAGGAAATCGGCAAAGGCATCGCCTGTATAGGTTCCGACAAAGTTAAATGTGCCAACCGAGCTTGAGCCGTTAATGAAAGCAGCAGTCTGATGAAGCAATTCGGCGCCGAGTTTGATGCTATGGCCACCGACGGTGTAGCTCACGTTATCGGCATATTGCAGGTTGCGAATCCGGTTCTGCTTGGGCCGCTGATCCGAAGGCGAGCCGGTGAAATTCGAATAGCCGGTCAAGGTAACTTGAGGAAAGCTGTAAACGGGAGTAGTGTCGTCAAAACCCTGCACGCCGGCAAGCTGGTTGAAGTTCGTGCCCTGCAACGTACCGCCGAAGTAGAAATAGCTGCGGTAATAAGAGACCCTCGCTTCGTTCAGCAGTTTTGGGCTAAAGATGTGGGTTAGTGAAATAGTCGCATTTTGGGCGCGGCTATGAAGCGGAAAAGATCCCATTGTTAAGTAGGGGTTAGGGTCGTTTTCGTCATTGTTGTTGATGGAATAACGTCCTGTCAACTGAGTTGCGATGGAAATTTGCGCATCAACCCGTCCATCTCCCCGCATCTGATTTTGCAGCAGATTGTTTGTGAGTGCCGAGTAACTGGCCGAACCTTGAGTGGTATTCGGAGTCGGCATGTATTGCAGGAAGTATAAGGCTTGGGGTGAAAAGGAACTAACCGGAATCACATTGCCTGCATAGGGCTGATAACGATTTGCCGGATTCAGAAGCCTTTTGGAGAGCTGACTGAAGTTTCCTCCGCGCTGCACCAAGCTTGGCACGACATTATTGAAATCGACGCCTTGCAGAAGCCCGGTTTTTTCGAAATCTCCAAAGAAGAATACCTTGTCGCGGCGAATCGGGCCGCCGACTGCGAAGCCGTACTGATTGCGGCGCAGGGGCTCGATGCCTTGATTGGAGCCGACCGGGGGCACATAAAAAAAGTTTTTGGCATCAAAAACGGAGTTGCGGATAAATTCGAACCCGGTACCGTGAAATCCGTTCGTTCCGCTTTTGGATGAGACATTGACGACATTTGGCGTGTGTCCATATTCCGCCGACATATTGGAGCTTTCGACTTTGAATTCCTGCAGGGCATCCACGTTCGGCTGGATGAGAGTGCCACCGGTTTGCATTTCGGTGATAAATGCGCCGTCGAGGAACCATCCGGTTTGATTGGGAGCAGTGCCGTTAATCGTGACGTTTACGGACGAGGATCGAATCGAACTGCCGCCGGTTCGCGTACCCTGGCCGCCAGGAGTGTACGTTACGCCAGGCGTCAGGCTTGTCAGCTGCCAGAAACTCCGCCCGTTCAGCGGCATGCGCTCGACTGTTGTGGGGTTCACAACCTGTCCTACGGAAGATTGAGATGTTTCGATGATTGGCGCAACGGCTCCGACGGTTACCTGCTGCTGGACATCACCGACTTGCAGGGTGGCATTGACCGTGACACGCTGGGCGACCTGAAGCTCAACGTCTGGAACGTTGTAAGTTTTAAAACCGGCTGAAGTGACCGTGATGGAGTAATGCGCAATCGGCAGGTCGGGTATGGTGTATTCGCCGTTACTGCCCGTGACAACGGCGCGCGTTACCTGAGTGCCCAAATTTATGGCCGTCACGGTAGCCCCGGAAACGACGCCGCCGGAGGCATCCGTCACGATGCCTTCCAGTGTTGCATTCGAGATCTGGGCGCGAACGGCGCATGTGCATACAAGGAAAAGCAAAACAACAAACCGAATAGACGACCAGGTCACAACACCTCCCAGGGACTTCGTAAACGTTTCCAAGGTTAAGACCAAACCTGATTTTGTGTCAAGAGACTACGGAGCAAACAGTAAGCTTGGCAGTGTTGGTATGAGTGAACGGGGAGGAAAACAGAGGCATGAGGATGCCCTGTGACCGGAACCATTTCGGCGAGAGCGGAAGACAAACGTAGTTCCACTCCTCGATAGCTGCTTACTGAATCTGTTAATTTCTTCAGCCTGCGCCCAAGCCGACAGGGTTGAGCTCGCTGGTATCCAGAAATCCGTTTCTCACGTCGAAAATACCGGGAAACCGCTTCGTCCAGCCGCTATTCGCGACAGGCACGTATTCGCGTGCGTTGGCCTCCAGCGCCGACACCCTAGGAACATGCGCCGCAATCGCCGCCGAATGGATCAGTGCCGCGCCCGGGCAAGTCAAATCCTGTACGCACCGGAACATCTTGTATTTCTGTGCGGCGGCGGCCAGCAGGAGAGTTTCGGATTGGCCCTTACATGCTTTGAGCGCCACTCCCGTATAACCCATCTCTCGTGCCAGCAGCAAGGTGTCAAGGCCGGTCAACGATTCATCAATCACCACGGGCTTCAGCTTTGCCGCTTCGAACATGGTGTTTTGCTGGTCTTTGGCCAGGTCACGCGCCGTGGGCTGCTCGATGTACTGCACACGCGCAAAAGCCATGTCCGCCCGGCTTTTCAACTGGCGCTCGAAATCAAGCAGGTATCTCTCATTGGGGCAGCGCTCGTTGAAGTCAAGCGAATAGAGCCACTCGCGCAAGCCCCGTTGGGCCTGCGCCCGTCCGGCGACCTGATCGATGGTCGCCACGCGATTAACATCCCATTCCAAATCATTGCCGTTCAGCTTAATCTTAATAGCGGTCACTCCGCTGTAGGGAATCCATTCCTCCAGTGTTTCCGGCAGGCCATCATCGATCCGTTTTTTGACATCCGATGCCGTCAGCGGATCGGATGCGCCTACCGAATGGTACATGCGGACGCGTGGCCTGGGCCGTGGCAGGATGTATCGATCTAAGTACTCCCCGTTAAATTCAGAGTTCAAATAGTATCCCAGGTCATGGCGAACGAACTCCTTACCACAGACAGCAAAGCTATCCCGGCCATGCAGCTTTCCAAATGCGTCATGTATCGCCGCATCAATCGGACTGGTCGTCACTAGGACGCAGAGCTTTGGAATCGGCTGCGGCAGTTTCATCTCGCGCGAAACATCGGCTGACGCTTGGAGGTACTCGGGCAGCAGCGCCCGGTTCACGTCGAGCGGGTGGGCGTACTCGCTGAAGCTGCGCGTCAGCTCCGCGCTTTTCAAAGCGATCGACTTCATAGCCGCAAGAGTGGTGTCGTAGCCTATATCGGGCGCGGGAAAGGACCAAACGTTACCCATCGGCATAGAGCCGAAGCCCTCGGCTGACTTTCCTGCCCTGGTTCGCAGGCGGCAATGAACGTTCAGCAGAGTGACGCGATCGACCTCCCTGCCACCGAACTTGTAAGGAGCGCGATATAAAAAGTCTTTAAACTCCGTCCGGATTTCCTCAATTCTCGCATCGGTTCCCAGCGGCATCGTGAGGAGTGCGGCAGCGCCGCCTATGAATTCCCGGCGCGTCACGCTGCCAGCCTCGCAGTGACTCGCGGCGGTTCAGCGTAGTCGCGCCAGAGCATTTCGATCTTTGCCGCATCTGGTTTGCCCATATGTACGTAGAACCGATACCGCGACAGGAACGGAGTGCCCGGAACAATGCTGAACGAATCCACAGTCATGGGAGCAAAGCAGAAGTAGGGCTTTACCGGATGCAGGCGCACGGGCTGAGGAAACCGGAAATTGTCCGGATGGTCCATCACCGTCACTCCGCTGACTTTTTTATCGATGACACCGGCAAGATCTACCCAGCGAGGGCGCGTTTGATTGCCGTTCTCACGGGTTTTGCCTTCGCTGGTCAGATACTCGCTGTTTTTCGGATCCAGCCAGTTTCGATGGCACCGCACGGCC
>JAFAQG010000316.1 GCA_019246575.1 Acidobacteriaceae bacterium | reverse complement strand
GTGGTATAAGATCACCCCACCGAAATTCGTTACCAGCAGATCATCGAGGCCGTCGTTATCGAAATCTCCAACCGCCGCGCCCGTGCCGTACCCGTATCCCCGCACGCCCGCCTTCTCTGTCACATCGGTAAACGTCCCATCGTGATTGTTGTGGTAAAGCCTGTTCCAGAATTCCGACGCGGACTTGTCCGGCACATCCCTATCGCGTTGACCACTTCTTATCCGCGCACCATTGACGAGAAAGATATCGGGCCAGCCATCATTGTCGTAATCGAAAATCGCTGCGCCCCCCGTCATTGTCTCGATAAGATACTTCTCCTGTGTCGGCGAGTTGCTGTTTCGGAAATGAATCCCGGTCGACTCAGTCACGTCGACGTAGGTGACGGGACTGCTCTCGCCGGCCCCCAATGAGAGCTCCAGCCCAATGCCGGTGATCAGAACTGCGCACCCGGTTATGGCAAACTTCTTTTGTAATGAAATGCGTTTCTGCGTTTTTGCTACTCGCGTTATCGTGTAGCAATGTCCGCGCTCAAGATCGGCCCGCGAGCTCCGTCGCTTCCTCAACCTTCACGAATCCTTTGCTAACTTCCGGCCCCGACCCCTGGGTTATCTCTCACGACGGTTACTACTATTACATGAACACCACTAGGACCAATCTCACCATCTGGAAAACGCGCGACATCACAGATCTTGAACACGCCGAGAAAAAGGTCGTTTGGACCGCGCCGCCCGCTGGCCCCTATTCGCACGATATCTGGGCGCCCGAACTTCACTACGTCGCAGGCAAATGGTACATCTATTTCGCCGCGGATGCTGGCACGAATCAAACACACCGCATCTTTGTTCTCGAGAATCCCGCTGCCGATCCTCTCGATGGCGAATGGACCATGAAGGGCCAACTGAAAGACGCAACCGACAAATGGGCCATTGATGCTTCCGTGTTCGAAAACCGCGGCAAACTGTATCTCATATGGTCCGGCTGGGAAGGCGACGAAAATGGCACGCAGAACATCTACATCGCTCGCCTGAAAAACCCCTGGACCATCGAAGGGCCCCGCAGCAAAATTTCCACGCCTGAGTTCCCCTGGGAGGAAGTAGGCGATCTCCCCACCGGCAACCCGCCGCACGTCAATGTAAACGAAGGGCCGGAAATCCTCCAGCACGACGGGAAAATTTTTCTCATCTACTCCGCAAGCGGTTGCTGGACCGATCACTATGCTCTAGGCATGCTCGAAGCCTCCGCCGATAGCGATCTGCTGAACCCGGAGTCCTGGAAGAAAACACCGCGTCCGGTTTTTTCGGAATCGCCGGAAGCGCACGTCTACGGTACCGGCCACAACACTTTCTTTAAATCTCCCGACGGCAAGCAGGATTGGATCATCTATCATGCAAACCCGGAACGGAATGAAGGCTGCGGTAGGTACCGCTCGCCGCGCGCGCAACAATTCACCTGGAACAGTGACGGTACGCCGAACTTCGGCGCCCCATTACCGCTCAACGTGCAGATCGAAAAACCGTCGGGCACTACGCCCAGGTAAACCCGTTCCTCGCCAGCGGCAAAGAGCGAATCCGTTTGCCCGTCGCGGCGAAGATCGCGTTACAGACGGCCGGAATCACCGGCGGTAACGCCGGCTCCCCTAATCCAGTCGGCGAGTTGTTGCTCTTTGCAAAATTCACCTCAACCTGAGGCGCGTTGCGAATGCGGAGCAACGAGTGCTTGTCGTAGTTCGTCTGCACCACCCGGCCATTCGCGAGCGTAATCTCCTGGTTCATCAGCTCGCTTAAGCCGTCCATAATTGCGCCTTCCACCTGGGCCCCGGCGCCGCTCGGGTTCACGATCTGGCTTCCGACATCGCCGCACGCCCAAACCTTATGCACTTTGATCGCGTTGTTCGCCGAAACGCTTACCTCCGCAATGTGCGCAAAGTACCCGGAGAAGCTATAGTGAAACGCAATCCCCAGGCCGGTTCCCTTCGGCAGCGTGCGCTTGCCCCAACCCGATTTCTCGGCTGCAAGCTGCACCACAGCGCGCATTCGCCCCGCATCATACGCTTGAGGCCTCGCGCCGGCCGGTGTATGAGCCGGCTCGTTTTCAACGCGCGGTTTCGCTGCCCCTGCAACCAGTCTCTTCCCCGGCTCCTCCAGTAATTCCAGCCGGAACTGCACCGGGTCCTTACCTGCCGCATGCGCCAGCTCATCAATAAAGGACTGCATCACAAACGCCTGCGCATTCGCGC
>JAFAQG010000306.1 GCA_019246575.1 Acidobacteriaceae bacterium | reverse complement strand
GCGTTGGCAATTGCTTCCGCGCTCGCCCGTGCCTTCCGCGCCGCTTCAGCCAGAGCCTGCGCGCGCACCGTCTCGTCATTTCGCAACGTAAACGAAATGCCTCCGATTTCGTTCGCCCCGGCCTGTGTTGCAGCATCCAACAGCCTTCCCACGCGGGAGACATCGTCTACAGTCGCGGCCACGGTATTGTTGGCCCGGTAACCCAGAATCTTAGGCGCGCCGCCGTTCGGGCTGTACTGAACGTTCGGCGCCACCGAATACCCTGTCGTCTTCACCTCGCCCGCATTCCCAACCAAACGCTTGATCGTATCCAGCAGACGCGTGCTTTGGTTTGCGTTCTGCATTGTTGCGACCTCGGCGCTAGGAGCGTCGGTCAACACGCCAAACGAAATCTGTGCCCGATCGGGTTTAGCAGTGACCGTTGCTTCACCTGAGGCCCTAACCTGCTGCTTCAGCCTTTCTGATTGAGCCGATAGCAGCGGTGTGCCCAGAATTGCCAGGCACAAGAAACGCTTCAGCATACGCTGTCATGTTATATCCTGCGAAACGTACGTACGTAGCAAACTGTCTTTAGGGCGGGGTTACCAAAATAGCTATCTAGGATGACATGGTTCGCCATGCGCAGGAAGCTTCTCGTCTATGCATCGGCCGGTGTCGTGTTGTTGGTAGCTGCTGGCGTAGCAGCTGACCGCTACGTCGACAGCCTCGAGCCGCGCGCCCGCCACCGTGTCGTAGCAGCATTGCAAGATCGCTTTGACGCAGATGTGGAGCTGAAATCTTTGGCTCTATCGCTCTATCCCGAGCCCAACGTCGTCGGCGAGGGACTTGTCATTACTCATCGGAGATGGCGCGGCGAGCATGCCGTTCTCAGAATGCGAAAATTTACGGCGCGTACAGGCTACTGGGATCTTGTGCTCCAACACGATACCGTCAAGACCTTGATAATCGAAGGCCTTGAAATTCACGTTCCGCCGCGCGGCAGATCCATGTCAGCCTCGCGCTACCAAGATGAGCACGAGATCGCTAGCGATCAGCCGGGCCGGGACACCACGCAGCTACGGTTCAAAATACGAACCATAATTGCGGACGGAACTTTACTCGAAATCGAGCCCAAGATACAGAGCAAATTACCGCTTCAGTTCGAGATCGCAAGGCTAAAAGTCGAGTCGGTCGGAGCCGGGCAGCCACTTTCTTTTAAGGCCTCGCTTACCAATGCGAAGCCGCCGGGTCTCATCGACACCAGCGGGAAATTCGGGCCGTGGCAGAAGGACGACCCGCGGTCGACGGCTGTCTCGGGCAGCTATGTTTTTCAGAATGCCGACTTAGCCGTTTTCAGCGGTATCAATGGGACCTTGTCCTCCGCGGGTGCGTATCACGGCGTACTGCAACACATCGAGGTGGATGGCACAACGGACACGCCGAATTTTGCGCTCCGGCGAGCTGCATCGCCGGTTCACCTGCAAACGAAGTTTCACTCGATTGTCAATGGTGGGGACGGCGATACCATCCTCGAGCCGGTTGATGCACGTTTCTTAAAATCCCAATTCATCTGTCGTGGGAGCATTATGAGCCGCCAAGGACAACGCGGCAAGACCGTGGCGCTCTATGCCACCGCAACCCGCGCCCGCATGGAAGACATTTTACGGCTCGTCATCGCGGATGAGAAACCCATTCTTACGGGCGACGTCGATTTCAGAAGTCGAATAGACATTCCACCCGGCAATGAAGATGTCATAGACAAGTTGCGCCTCGATGGGCAATTCAAGATACTTGCGGCACAATTCACAACCCCAAAAGCACAGGAGCGGCTTCGAACACTCAGCGATCGCGCCCGCGGAATTACTAAGAGCGACGAAAAGGGACGACTTTCCGAGGCAATCGCCTCTAACTTTTACGGCCGGTTCAGGCTCCAAAGAGGTGAGGCGCATTTTTCGCAACTCCGCTTCGAAGTACCGGGCGCAAACATCCGGCTCGCGGGTGACTATGGCTTGCAATCACAGCGCATCGACCTGTCCGGTACATTTCAAATGCAAGCGACTCTCGCCGACACCCAGTCGGGCATCAAGCACTGGCTACTTAAACCGCTGGATCCGTTTTTTGAGAAGAACGGTGCTGGATTCCAAGTGCCTCTCACAATCACCGGTGACAGGGCTCATCCCGAAATCGGTATCAAAATGTTCCGTCATCAGTTCACGCTGAAGTAAGATAAATGTCGAAGTGATCCCGGCAGCCATTATGATTCGTACAATCACTCGCGCATTTCCGCTCTGTCTCTTGCTTTCCATGTCAGTTACATTGAACGCACAAGGCTCGCGCCTTCACGTCGAAAAATGGGGAAACCTGGACGGCAAAGATGTGTTTGTATACACGCTCAAGAATGCCTCCGGTACGGAAGTTAAGATCAGTAACTATGGAGGAGCAGTAACTTCCATAACGGTGCCGGGCCGTGGCAACAAGATGGATGATGTCGCATTGGGATTCTCGGATTTGGCGGGATACACGTCGAAGGGCAATACCGGATATTTTGGTGCGCTTATCGGTCGCTATGCAAATCGCATTGCACGCGGAACCTTTAAGCTGGATGGTCGCACTTATCACATCCCCACTAATGAAGGTTCGAACACGTTGCACGGCGGCAATCGCGGATTCGACAAGCGCGTTTGGGATTCAAAGGATGTCTCGACGCCGCACGCGCCGGCTCTCGAGCTGCACTACCTCAGTCCCGACGGAGAAGAAGGATTTCCGGGTAATTTGAACGTCACTGTTAAGTACACATTGACGGATAAGAACGAGGTTCAGATCGAGTACACGGCAACAACGGACAAGGACACGGTTTTGAATCTCACGAACCACTCCTATTTCAACCTCTCTGGCGCGGGCAGCGGATCGATTCTCGATGACAATATCATGATCGCTGCGGACCGTTTTACGCCCGTCGCTAAGGATCTCATTCCGACGGGTGCAATCGTCCCTGTCGCCGGAACACCTATGGACTTTCGTAAGTCGACACCCATTGGATCGCGAATCAACGCTAATTACGAGCAACTCAAATTCGGCAACGGTTACGACCATAACTACGTCCTGAACGGCGGGGGCCGCTCGCTCGTCCTCGCCGCACGCGTAGAAGATCCGAAATCGGGACGCATTCTCGAGATCTCGACCGACCAGCCGGGTATTCAGTTCTACACGGGCAACTTTCTCAACGGCAGCGTACACGGGAATGGCGGAGCGTACACGTTCCGTTCCGCATTCGCTTTAGAAACTCAGCATTTCCCGGATTCGCCGAATCACCCTAACTTCCCTTCCACGGAGTTGAAACCGGGCCGGCAATTTCGTAGCACGACAGCGTGGCGGTTCACGACAGAATAGCCGCTGGGCTATTTCGGAACACGCCTCAGGGTTAACGAGTCCGGCCGCAGGTGTGCGTTTTTTAGCTTTTTCCAATCGTCGCTGACGTGAATGAGTTTTCCTGTGATGTGATTCGAACGCTCTGATGCAAGAAACGCCGCAAGCTCGAGCTGCATGTTCGGCGCCACCCCGCCGGTGCGCCGTGTCTCTTTAGCGCCCGCCACAACCTTCGGGTCCAGGCGGTGTTCCGCGCGGATAATCTCGTCCGTCAGATTTGTATAAGCAGGCCCCGGATCGAGGCAGTTGATTTGGACATTCTGCTGAATCAATTCCACCGACAGAGTCTCTACAAACCGGACGACTGCGCTTTTCGAAGTTTCATACGCCGAGAAATTGCCACGCGGTTCCGAATCACTGTTGCAGGTCAATACAAGAATCTTGCCCGAACGCCTCTCAATCATCCCCGGCAACACGGCTCTGCAGGAATGCACAACCCCTAGAAGGTTGATATCCATGGCCTCCCTCCACGCCTTTAGTGACGATTCGAGCAGTGGGTGTAGAGGGCCGGCGACTCCTGCAGCGCATATGAGTACTTCAATCGAGCCTCCGAACGCCACTCGCGCGCGGTCAACAGCAACCGTCAGCTGTTCCGGATCGGTTACGTCCGCCCGTATCCGGAGCGCGTTCCCGCCATGCTGCTCGATCTCTATATGAGCCAGGTCGATCTCTGCCTTGCTGCGCCCAACAAGTGCAATCCTCGCGCCCAGCTGGGCGAAGCCCAAGGCCAATCGTTTCCCGATTCCACGGCCGGCCCCGGTAACCAGGATATTTCTGTTCTTAAACTCGTTTGAAGTACTGGCCACGTGTCCTGCGAAACCCCAGGGCCTCGAATCAAGAGTAGAACACCATGTGCGCTTGTGTACGCGTCAGAAGCGAAGAAAATCGCGTTTTCTGCGGTATACTTACCGTTAGTGGACCGCGTTTCGTCACGATCCGGTCCGCACATCATCGCAGGAGGCGAATGAGTAAAGAAGACAGTATTGAGGTAACTGGCACAGTAGTAGAAAAGTTTCCGAGCGGCTTGTTCAGCGTGCAGCTCGATCAGGACCGAACAGTTCTTGCCCATCTGGCGGGCAAACTTAGACGCAATCGTATCCGCGTGCTGGCCGGCGATCGCGTCACCCTTGAGATGTCACCCTATGACCTCAC
>JAFAQG010000301.1 GCA_019246575.1 Acidobacteriaceae bacterium | reverse complement strand
GCCCCGTGCCCGGCCAGGTGCTTCCGCGGGGAGTTTTCGTAACTGAAACTCTGGATCAAAATACATCTCACCGCTGGCCCTCGATCACAAATGTCGGGGTGCGTCCCACGTTCGGTGGCGACGAGCTCACGATTGAGACGTATCTTCTCGCCGGCTTCGCATCCACATGTCCTGCAGACATACGCATCGAGTTCCGTCGCTTCATCCGGCCCGAACAGCACTTTCCGGACCCGCAGGCATTGAAGGTGCAGATCCTCAGCGACGTTTCAATTGCGCAGACGTATTGGCGTCGCGTCTCAAAGCTTCTACAACCCGCTGCTTCGCTATACTGAGTTCGACATTAGGCCAGGAGGCAAACCCGTGAACCTTTCTGAAGGCAAAACCAAGCATCTGAACGCCCTTTCCGATAAGAACGGCGTCATCGCGGCGGCAGCTATGGACCAGCGCGGAAGCCTGCGAAAAGCCATCGCGTCCGCCAAAGGTGTTTCTGAGCATCAGATCTCCGACGACATGATGTCCGAGTTCAAGGTTGCGGTTTCGAAAGTTCTTACTCCGCATGCCAGCGCCATCCTTCTCGATCCGGAGTTCGGCATTCCCGCGGCTCACGCCCGCGCCAACAAGGCAGGGCTGCTGCTCGCCTACGAAGAAAGCGGGTACGATAACACCAAACCGGGACGCCTGCCCGACTTGCTTCCTCATCTCTCTGTGAAGCGCATCAAAGACTTGGGGGCGGATGCCGTCAAGATCCTGATCTACTATTCGCCTTTCGACGATCCCGATGTCAACGACATCAAGCATGCCTTCATCGAGCGTATCGGCGCCGAGTGCGAGACCTACGAAATTCCCTTTTTCCTGGAATTCGTTGGTTACGATCCGAAAGGCGGCAGCGAGAAGGGCTTGGAGTTTGCGAAGAAGAAGCCGCAGGTTGTTATCGGATCGATGGAGGAGTTTGGTAAGCCGCAATATAAGGTTGACGTTCTCAAGGTTGAAGTGCCGACCAACGCCGAGTTCGTCGAGGCCAGCAGTGTCTTCAAAGGGCAGGCAGCGTATTCGCGGAAGGAGGCTCTCGAATGGTATCGGAGAGCATCGGATGTCGCACAGAAGCCGTTCATCTATCTGAGCGCCGGTGTTTCAAACCCGCAATTCGTCGAATCCTTGAATATGGCAGCCGAAGCGGGCACCGATTACTCGGGCGTACTATGCGGCCGCGCTACCTGGAAAGATGGGGTTGCCGTTTACGCGAAGCAGGGAGTAAAAGCTCTCGAGGACTGGCTTTCGAAAGAAGGCGTCAACAATATCAACGCCGTGAACAACGCGATCAAGTCAGCCAAACCATGGCACGCCAAGTACGGTATCGCGGTGCACGCCTGACCATTCATGCCGGTTTGAATGCCGTTCGCTTCTATCGCTGAGGCGATCGAGGATTTCCGCCAAGGCAAGATCCTCGTTGTGGTCGATGATGAGGATCGTGAAAACGAAGGCGATCTGACGATCGCAGCCGAAAGGATCACTCCCGAGGCCATCAACTTTATGGCCACACACGGGCGCGGCCTGATTTGTTTAGCGCTCGATCGCGAGATCTGCGATCGCCTCGAGTTGCAACCGATGTCGCCGGTGAATACCGCACGGTTCGGGACAGCATTTTGCGAAGCGATCGACGCCGCCGAAGGCGTAACAACCGGCATCTCGGCTTATGATCGTGCGCATACGATCCGCGTCGCAATGGATCCAAACACGCGGCCGAAGGACCTGGCGCGCCCGGGCCACGTGTTCCCGCTACGAGCGCGGCCAGGTGGAGTGCTGGTCCGTTCGGGGCAGACGGAGGCTGCCGTTGATCTTGCTCGTCTTGCCGGTCTGGGCGGTGGCGGCGTTATCTGCGAAGTCATGAATGAAGACGGAACCATGGCCCGCATTCCGCAGCTCATGGAATTCTGCGATCGTTACCGCATGAAGATGATTTCGGTCGCGGATCTCATCCGGTATCGCATCCAGAACGAGCGCTTTATCGAGCGCGAAGCCCAGGGTCATATCCGAACGGCTTACGGCGAATTCGAAGTCATCCGGTACGTAAGCAAGCTCGATAAAGAAGCGCATATGGCTCTTGTCTATGGCGACGTAAGCGGGAAAGCAGACGTCTTGGTGCGCATGCATTCGCATTGCGTGTACGGCGATGTGTTCCATTCGCTCGATTGCGATTGTCATGAGCTCATCGGCCGGGCATTGCAGACCATCGCGAACGGGGAATGCGGCGTGTTCGTGTATCTTCATCAGACTGGGCCAGGAATTCGTTCCCAATGGCACGAAAGAGATCATCAATTGCTCACTCATGGCAGAAGCCAAACGAGTTTTATTCCTGCCGAGCATCACCAACCCGTTCAGCATGAAGCCGGCATCGGCGCTCAGATCTTATCCGATCTCGGGCTTTCGACGATCCGTCTGCTCACAAACCACCCGCGGAAAGTCGTTGGACTCGAGGGCTTCGGAATTCAGATCACCGCGCAAATTCCGTTTCCAGCCGGTACGGCGGAAGGAGTGGCGATGTGGACGTAACGTTCAAGCCACCGGCGTTCTATCCCATACTTGATACGGCAGTGCTTGCCGGGCGCGGTTGGGCGATCCGCGACGCTGCTGAGGCATTACTCGAGGCGGGCGTAAGAATTCTGCAATACCGGCATAAGGAAAAATGGACGCAGGCAGAATACGATGAAGCTGCCGAAATCAAAAGCTTGTGCGACACGGCCGGCGTATTATTCGTTCTGAATGATCACGCCGACTATGCGCAGCTTCTCGGCACAGCTCTTCATGTTGGACAGGATGATCTTCCGCCTGTAGCCGCGCGGCGTGTTACTCCGGATAACGTCATGGGTTTTTCTACACATAACCGCCAGCAATTAGTTCGCGGCGACGAAGAACCTGTCCAGTACTTGTCGCTCGGTCCCATCTTCGCTACAGAATCGAAACTGAAGCCCGACCCGGTGATCGGTATTGAGCGCCTGCGTGCTCTCCGGCCGTTGACGAAAAAGCCGCTGGTTGCGATCGGAGGAATCAAGCTTGAAACTGCGAGCGATGTGCTCGCGGCGCGTGCAGATTCGGTTGCAATCATCGCGGGCATTTTGCCCGACTCCCCCAAGCGCGCGGCTCTGAAGAAACGAGCAACGGAGTGGCTGAAGGCGACCGCGTAACTCCGCGCTACGCTTGTGGACGAACGGGCGCGGACGGCCGCTGCGCAACCCTTTCCAAGTTCTGAACGTGGCTGTGCTTGCGGCTGTAAGCGAAGTACACTCCCAGACCGACAACGAGCCAGATCAAGAAGACTTCCCAGGTGAGTCCGTGAAGCGAGAACATCAAAGCGAGCGAAATTAACATGCCCATGATGGGGACAAATGGCACCCAGGGCGTTTTGAAGGGCCGCGCGAGGCTGGGTTGGCGGCGGCGCAATATCCAGACTCCGGCGCAGACAATCGTAAACGCGAAAAGCGTGCCGATGCTGGTGAGCTCGTCCAACGTCGAGATCGGTAGCGTAGCCGCCAAGAGCGCCACACAAATGCCCACCACTATGGTCGAAAGATACGGCGTGCGCAACGTCGGGTGAACCCGTCCGGCCCACTCCCAAAGCAGCCGGTCGTGAGCCATGGTGAAGAAGATCCGGCTCTGGCCGAGCAACATGACCAGCATCGTCGAGGTCAGGCCGCCAATTGCGCCGATCTTTACGAGCAGGCTGCCCCATTGCACGCCCGTGATGTCAATCCCAAGCGCGATGGGATCGGCAACATTCAAACGAGTATAGGGAACGAGACCGGTGAGCACGATGGCGACCAGAATGTAAAGAATGGTGCAGACAACCAGCGAGCCGAGAATGCCGATCGGCATATCGCGCTGCGGTTTCTTCGCTTCCTGAGCCGCGGTGGAAACAGCATCAAATCCGATATAGGCAAAGAAGATGATGCCGGCTCCGCGCAGGATGCCGCTCCAACCGAATTCGCCGAAATGACCTTGATTCGGCGGAATGAAGGGATGCCAGTTGCCGGCCGCCACACCTGTATGAGCGGCGAGATATGCGACGCCGAGGCCGATAAAGACGACGAGCACCGAGACCTTCACGACCACGATCGCAGTATTGACATTGGCCGATTCTTTGATGCCTTTGACCAGAATCGCCGTCATCATCAGAATGCCGACTAAGGCCAGCAAATCGAAACGTGAGACGGCATGCGGGATGCCGGCCAGGTTGTGCTGCAAATCGGCGGGTATTGTCGCCAGCGGCACCCAGCGGTTGTGATACAGAACCATCTCCGTCCCGGGTGCGTGCGAAATGGAGGAAGGAACATTGATGCCGAAATCCTGCAACAGACTCGCTACATACCCGCTCCAGCCAACTGCTACCGTCGCTGCGCCGAAGGCGTACTCGAGAACCAGCGCCCAGCCGATCACCCAGGCGACGATTTCACCGAGAGTTGCGTACGCGTAGCTGTAAGAACTGCCCGCGATGGGTATGAGAGCCGCGAATTCGGCGTAGCAGAGGCCCGCGAAGGCGCAGCCAATTCCAGCAATGATGAACGAGAGAACGATTGCGGGGCCTGCCGCCGTCGCCGCAACCGGGCCGGTGAGTACGAAAATTCCGGTGCCGATAATCGCACCGATGCCCAAGGTGATCAAATTTAACGGGCCGAGCGCGCGCTTCAGGCCGCCCTTTTCACCCTCGGATTCGAGAAGCAGGTCGTTTAGGTTCTTCTTACAAAGTAAATTCAGACTCAAGCCGCCATTCTACATTGTTCTCAGGGAATGCCAGGCGTGAGTTGACGGCGTAGTAAGACGGCTGTGAAATCGTCTTCAAAGGCGGCTCTACCGGACCAACTGCGCACATGCGCCACGAGTTCGGTCATGATTTCACAACAGGGCCGACCTCGATTTTCGACGAGAAACTCAGCCAGCCCAGTGTCGCCGAACTGTTCACCGTGCAGCTTCGAGGCCTCCGTAACGCCATCGCTGTATAGGGCGAGCATGTCTCCGGGCTGTAGCTGTGCAGTGTAAGTTTGATACTCCACATCGGGGCAAAGCCCCAACACGAGACCGCCTTGCCGCAAACGCTCCACCGCTCCTGAGTGGCGCAACAGAAACGGATGATTGTGTCCCGCATTCGCGTACAGCAGATTTCCCGTCGAGGGTTCGAGCAAGCCATAGAACAGCGTGATGAAACGCCCGAGCGGAAATCGCCGGCCTAGACTGCGATTGAGCGCTGTCATCGCGGCTGCGGGGGCGGCGTATGATTCGCGCAACATGTGAACACGCGCCTGAAGGCTGGAGGTCATGAGTGCCGCGGCAAGGCCTTTGCCACATACGTCGGCCACAACAAAACCAAGCCGGCCGTCCTCGTATGTCAGGAAGTCATAGTAATCGCCGCCCACAGCGCGGCAGGGGAGATTGAATGCGGTAACTTCGTATCCTTCGCAGACGGGCGGCTCCGTTGCGAGCAGGCTCTGCTGGATTTCAGTCGCCTGCGCCAGCTCGAATAGCATAAGCTTCTCTTCCTGCTCAACCGCGATAAGCCTGGCGTGCTCGATACGAATAGCCGCGACGTGCGCCATAACCGTTAGTAAGTCAAGGTCTTCCTGAGAAAACGGCCGCAGAGTCTTCCCGTTATCTACATAAATAAGACCAATGACCTGGTCACCCGCTTGCAGCGGCGCGGCGAGAATACTGCGCACCGATTGGGCCACAATACTCTTCTGTTCGCGAAGCGCGGGATCGAACTGCGCGTCGCTGATCATCAAAGATGATTTTTCTCTCAGGACGCGGTCGCGGACGGCAGTGCTGATTGAGAAATCTTCGCCCCTGCTGGCGCGAACTGCCAGTTGACCGTTGTCGATGGTGAGAATGACGCCTCTGGATGCTTCGATGGCCGAGAGCGCCAGATCGAGTATTACCTCAAAGAGTTCGCCCAGCGGGCGGTGGCCCGCGAGCTCTTGGCCGGCGCGGATCAACGCCGCCAGCGCTCGTGTGGCAGCCGGTGGTGCATTCTTGTGATACGCCGCTTGCCTCAGCGCTTTGTCGAGGCTGGTAACGACCGTCGAGCTGCTCTTCAGCTTCCGCGTGTCTTCCCGAACGAACGTAACGACGCTGTTCGAAGACTGCGCCGGGTCACGCACTTCGATGACTAACTGACCTGCATAGACGCGATCGCCCGGTTCCAGGCGATGCGACTGCTCCAGCCGTTCACCATTTACAACTGTTCCGTTTAAGCTGCCGCAGTCCTCAATCACCCACCCCGCAGTGGCCGGCTTAATACAGATGTGATGGCGCGATAGGGCAGCATCGGTCGGATAAGCCAAGTCATTATCCGCAGCACGACCAATTCGTATGCCGCTATCGCGCAGTTCGAGAGTTTTCACTGAGCCGCCCGGCCCCGTGATGAACAATTCCATGTAAAAAGATCATACGCCGACGGTTGCGGAGCCGGTGCGCTTTGTGATGGGTGCTTTGTCGATCAAGGCGTCTTCGGAATCGACACCCGTGATGAGACGCGCGCCTCGATTGAAAGTGAGATAGAGAAAACCCCATTCGATAAGCACCAGCAGACGGCTTTGGAATTCGACGATGTACAGCAGGTGGATGAACAACCAGACCAGCCACGCAAAAAAACCGGAGATCTGAACTCCGAAGATATTCGCCACCGCGGCGGCTCTGCCGATGACCGCGAGTTCGCCCTTATCGAAATAGTGAAAGGCTCGAATATCCCGATTCCCGCGCACGCGCTTGATAATCGTTTTCGCGGCGTACGATCCCCCTTGCATCGCCACCTGCGCTACGCCCGGCAGTGGCTTGCCTTTCGCATCGAGCAGATATGCGAGATCGCCGACGACAAAGATGTCCGGATATCTCGGGATCGTGAGATCGTCGTTCACCTTGATATGGCCGGACTTGGTCGTGGGCGCATTTGTGCGGTTTGCGAGCTGTCGCGCAAAATCCGAAACCGCAACTCCAGCCGCCCAGATGACCGTATGAGAGGCGATATGGTCGGATCCGGATGCAGTCTTAACAGTCGCACCATCCGCATCGACGCCGGTGACCGTGACATTGAATCGAAGGGTGACGCCAAGCCGTTTCAGGGACTCCTCTGCCTTTTTCGACAAGTCCTCAGGGAAACTGGCGAGAGCGCGCGATCCACCATCGACGACGAGGATGGTCGCGTCTTGCGGCCGGATGGAGCGGAAGTCATTTTTCAGCGTATGGTGCGCAATTTCGGCAAGCGCGCCGGCGAGTTCTACTCCCGTTGCACCCCCACCGACAATCACGAAGGTTAGCCACGCTCTGCGTTCGGCCGGATCGCTCGTCCGCTCCGCTTCTTCAAACGCCCTAAGAATTTTGTGGCGCACCCGGGTTGCATCTTCGATGCTCTTCAACGGCGGCGCCCAAGTGTTCCATTCATCATGGCCGAAGTAACTGGGCTGCGAGCCCGTTGCGACAATCAGCGAATGGTAGGGAATCGACGATCCATCCTTCAGGACAACATGTTTCGCGGTGGGATCGATATCAACGGCTTCGCCCAGCAATGTACGAGTGTTTTTCTGCCGGCTCAGGATGCCACGGATGGGAGCAGCGATTTCTCCCGGCGCCAGAGATCCAGTTGCAACCTGGTACAGGAGTGGTTGAAACAGATGAAAATTTCGTTTGTCAATGATGGTGACATCCACAGGCGCGTGCCGTAAGGCTTGTGCTGCGTAGAGCCCTCCGAAGCCCGCCCCGAGAATTACGACTCTATGTGGATCGGCCATGCCAATTTTTAGATGAACGCCGGCCGGCTTTCAATTCACGAATCTTCGCGAGCGCCGCCCATCAGGTGTTGAAG
>JAFAQG010000284.1 GCA_019246575.1 Acidobacteriaceae bacterium | reverse complement strand
GACTCGACTGCTGAACATGCGCCAGATGACTGGCAAAAAGCGCGGCGGTGAGCCAAAACGGCTGGGAATTGCGCGTTAGCTGCTGTACCGGTTATCGAGACCGGGCAGATCAAGGAGCATTTTCAATGAGGGCAGGAATCGCGTTATTAGTTTTTGCGGGGTTAGCCGCGGCCGAGGTCACGATTCCGGACGGCACAAGACTTCGTGTACGGCTCGACCAGACGATTTCGTCGGGCACTGCAGATGAAGGCCAGGCAGTGGAGCTGAGCGTGACGGAGCCGGTCAAAATAGGCGATCAGGTTGTTATACCTGAGGGCGCGCGAGTAACAGGAACGATTACGATGGCTCAGGAGAAGCGGCACATGGGACGGGCGGGTAAGCTCGATTTTTCAATCGATCGCGTTCGGGCGATTGATGGCGACTGGATTCCGCTGCGGTACACGGTTAATAAGAAGAGCGGCGGTAGCCATGCCGTGAGTACGGGCGTTCTGACGGCCGGCGCGGCGGTACTGTTCTGGCCGGCGGCACCGGCTTTTCTGCTGATTAAAGGCAAGGACGTAACGATCAATAAGGGTGTGGTGTTCGATACGTTCACGGACCGGGATCACGTTTTATCTACAGCGGCCGCTGCAGTGCCGCCAGCGGGAATGCGCATAGCGGGCGCAACAGGTACACCAGGCGGTGCGGCTTCTGTGACGATTACTTCCAATGCGGCGGGAGCAGAGATCGAGGTGGACGGAGCGTTCGTGGGTAGCACACCGACAACGCTTTCGCTCGCGTCAGGGACGCACCAGATCGCGGTTCGGAACGGTAGCGCTCTGTGGCAGCGTAACCTGCAGGTCAGCGCCGGCAGCAACATCACTGTGAACGCACAGATGCAGCGAGTGCAGTCGGCGTCGACAAGACTGCAGTAGCTGAAACTAGTGACGGCGCAGGGCGGCTTCGAATGCGGCTAGCGGCTTGGTATTCATCACGTCGCGGGGTTCGAGCCAGCCGCGGCGGGCGGTAATGACGCCGTATCTCATGTTGTGCAAGTGCGACGGCCGGTGCGCATCCGTTGAAACGGTGAACCGGCAGCCTTTGCGGCGGGCGATGCGAACGAGCTCACTCGGAATGTCGAGGCGTTCGGGACTGGCATTGATCTCGAGGAACACGCCGCGCTGCGCCGCTTTTGTCGCAAGGCGATCGAAGTCGAATGGATACGGATCGCGTTGGAGCAAAAGCCTACCTGTGGCGTGGCCAATGATCCGAAGCGATGGCGAATCGAGAGCGCGCAAGAAGCGATCTGTCATCTCGTGCGGCTCGAGGTTGAAATAGCTGTGCACGCTGCCGATAACGAGATCGAGCTCCGCAAGCGCGCTCTCGGCGATGTCCATGGATCCGTCTCGCAGGATGTCGCATTCGAGGCCGGAAAAGACTCTGAGCGACAGACCATCGCGGTTCAGCTCGCGGACTTCGCGCGCGAATGCGACGACGCGCTCTTCATCGAGACCGTTGGACATCGCGAGCGCCTTCGAATGATCGGTTATGGCGATGTACTCGTAGCCAAGCGCCGCGGCGGCTTCTGCCATCTCGCGCAAGGTTGCGCGGCCATCGGTCGCGGTGGTGTGGACGTGCAGGTCGCCTTTGATATCGGCGAGGTCGAGGAGGCTTGGCAGTGTTCGCGTTTCAGCTGCTTCAAGCTCGCCGGAGTTTTCGCGCAGCTCAGCCGGGATCCAGGCGTAGCCGAGGCGTTCGTAAACCTCCTGCTCGCTTTCACCGGCGACGCGCTGATTGTTGTCGATGGTGAACAGGCCGTATTCGTTTAGAGTCAGGCCGCGCTTGATGGCATTCGTACGCAACGCAACGTTATGGTCCTTGCTGCCGGTGAAGTACTGCATGGCTGCGCCGAAGCTTTCGTGCGGCAAAGCGCGTACATCCACTTGAATGCGCTCGAGACCGAATTTCACGCTAGCCTTGTTCGGCCCTTGCCCGAGGACTTCCTGCGCCTTCGGATGCGCAATGATGCGGTTCAATGCTTCGGCTGCGCGAGGTCCTGTGACCAGAAGATCCAAGTCGCCGATGGTTTCGCGACCACGGCGGAGGCTGCCCGCGGCTTCAACGTTCTCGATGCCGGGCAGAGCAGCAAATTCGGCGGCCAACTCCTCCGCCGTGCGATGGCCAAAACTCAAGAGGAACCGGCCGGCGGTTTTCCGGTAGGACTCGATGGAGCGAAGAACCTTCTGTTCAAGCTTCGCGCCCATACGCGGGAGCTCGCGGAGCTTGTTCTGGCGGCAGAGGCGCTCCACGTCATCGACAGTCTTGACGCCATAGTGCTCATAGAGCAGGGAGATGCTTTTGGGCCCGAGGCCTTGGATTTTGAGGAGTTCCAGAGCAGAGGCGGGATAGCGCGCGAGCATCTGGTCACGGCGATCGAATGAGCCACGCTGACAGATTTCGGCGAGGACGGCTGCGAGGCCCTTTCCGATGCCCGCGATTTCGGTTACGTTCCGGTCCGGATTGCAAACGATGTCTGCGACGCGTTCGGGATAGCCGGCGATGACGCCGGCAGCGTTTCGATAGCTTCGAATGCGAAACGCATCCTCCCCGGCCACCTCCATCAGGTCGGCCGTCTCGTGCAGGAGGCGCGCCATGTCACGGTTTTCGATAGCGAAGCTCACCGATGCTGTGCGTCGAAGCGTTCCGGGTTGATAACGAAGTCGGACGGCTCAACATGCACTAGCACGTCGGCGACCCAGTGTAGTCTTTCCTTGATGGCAAGCTTGACGCGCGTGGCAATATCGTGCGACTCGCGTACGGTCATCTCGGGGTCAACTTCCAAATGCAGGTCCACATGGTATCTCAGACCGGTTCGGCGGGCCAGGCACTTCTCGATGGCAATGGTTCCGGGAATGCTGAGGGCGACTTGGCGAATGGCACGGAGCTTGTTCGGATCGGGCATAGTGTCGAGCAAGGAATCGACGGTTCGACGGACGACCTGAACAGAGAGAAACAAGACGATGATGCCGATGAGGATGCCGCCGGCGTGATCTGCCGCCCCAAAGCGAAGCGGGTTTATGAGCGTTAAGAGGACAGCCGTCATGGCGATCATGGTTGAGAGCAGATCGGTGACATCATGCCAGGCGTCTGCCTGTAAGCCGCTACTGTCGATCTGCCTTCCCACTCGAAATTTAAGAGTGGCCAGCGCGAGCTTCACGAGCACAGCTGCGAAGAGAGGATAAGTGGCATAGCTGTAGACTCTGTGCCGCTCTCCGAAGGTCATGAGGCTATGCCAGAAAATGGCTGCTCCGGTGAGCAGCAGCATGGCGCCGACGGCTAAGCCTGCCAAGGTTTCATAGCGGCCATGGCCGTAAGGGTGCTCGGCATCCGGGGGCTTACTTGCAAGCAACAATCCGGCGTACACGATCGCGGACGAGAGAACATCGCCGGCTGCTTCGAGTCCATCCGCGACGACTGCAGTGGAATTCGCACTGAGTCCCACGAGCACCTTGGCCAAGGACAGAAGAATACCGGCGCTGATGCTGAGCAGTGCGATGCGACGGCCGAGAGCTTCCTCGACGCGAGCCTCGGAACTGGCCGTTACAAGTAACATTCAGAGGAGAAGTAGTTCAGAAGCTGGTGCTACGATCCGAAGCAAGCGGTGGCGCGACGGCGTACGATTTGAGGATATCGCGTGACTACAAATCTTGCCTGTGCAGCTATCCTGTTCGGGGCTTTCTTCGCAGCCGATGCCGGTGCGCAGAATTCGCAGTCCGAAGCTCAGCGTTCGGAGCATGAACAGGCGGGCCAGGAGTATGAGCGTCCTGTGTCGTGGAAGAACATAGTTCCAAATATGGTGAGCGACCAACGGTCGATTTGGACGTTTCCGACGAAAGTGATGAAAAACCGCAACTGGGTTCCGACATTAGCGGTCGGGAGTGTGACGGCAGCGCTGATGGCCGCCGATCCATATGAAGGGCGATATTTCCATACATCATCGACCTTTCAGGGCTTCAATTCAATATTCACGGGCAATGCAACGGGGATCGGGGTGACCATAGCGCCGGTATCGCTTTATGCGGCTGGATTACTGCGTCGCGACCCCAAGATGCAAAAGACGGCGCTGCTGGCTGGAGAAGCGATTGTGGATAGTGAGATTGTTGTGACAGTTCTGAAGGATATCGACAAGCGGTTACGCCCGGTGGCGTTCGGGTCTGGGAGCAACTACTGGGATTCGTGGTTTGAGAGCAAAGGTTCGCTGCTGAGGGGAGCGGGCAGCTTTCCGTCGGGTCATGCGATTGCCGCGTTCTCGACGGCTACAGTCGTGGCACATCGATACAGAAGTCACCGCTGGGTTCCGTATGCGGCATATGGGGCGGCGGGGCTCGTGGCCTTTTCGAGAGTATCGGTATCGGCTCATTTCGCGTCGGACGCCTTTGCCGGCGCCGCGCTTGGATACGCGATCAGCCGTTTTGCGGTTCTGCGGTATTAGCGGCGTCGCCGTGACGCCGATTGGCCGATGGGGCGCCTCCGTTCACCCGCTCGCCATTGCCGTGGCAATCGCAGGGCTCACGTCGATGCGGTTGGATGCGCAGCTGACGACGGGGATTCTGGAGGGAACAGTTCACGATAGCGCCGGTAACGTGGCGAGCCGTCTCGAGATGTTGATCACCGGCGGCTTGCGATTCGAAACGACAGTCCGGACGGATGCGGCAGGACGGTTTTCGATGGCGCTGCCGTACGGCCGGTATTCGCTGCGGACCGCTGGGTCAGGCGAATCGATCGCGGTAATCGTGGTTCCTCTCCAAACGAATGTGGTGAATCTGGTTGTGGACGGCCTGCGAATGGTTCGTGAGAGCGGCGGGGCGTCACGCGCGTTCGGGTTGTGGTCTGAGCGATTGCGCACAGCGACTTTTCCCGAGGGGTTCACGTTGCAGAGCATGCTCGCGAGCCGGCAGAGGGCTACGGTAACGATGCCGCTCGATTTCACGGGACTGGCGGATAACCGTCTGGCACTGGTTTCGAACCGGGCGTTTTCGTGGACTGCGACGCAATTCAAGCTCAACGGTCTGGACGCGACCGATTCGTATCAACCGGGGCGGCCGGCGGTTTTGCCGGATATACAGGCGATCAGCGACGTTGTGGTGCGGACAGGCTCGCGGCTGACGACTTCAGAGAGCTACGGCAATGAGGTGGGTGTGTTTACAGCCGAGCCGGGTGAATCGTGGCATGGCGCGGTGTCGACGTTTGATACAGGTTCGGGCTTGTCATCCGGCAATTTGCCGAACGCGGCGAGCCGTGGTGAAGTGCAGCAGAACGCGCGCTTCCGTTGGTTCACGCGAGACGGCGTGGAAGTGGGTGGTCCGCTGACGAAATGGGCGGATGTGTTTGGTGCGGCCGGCGGGCAGTGGTCGCGGCAAACCGTGGAATCAGCGCCGCCGGGAGAGGATCAAAACAGCCGAATGCTGTTCGCGAGTTTGCGGGGGCGGATTCGCGCGAGTGCTCATGATAAGTTCGCTGCCGAATACAGCGGGGCGCGCCTGACGCTTTCGGATTGGGGAATTCCGGCGGGCATCGAAGCTCTGGTTAGCCGGCGCATGTCGCCCGAGTTTTCGCAGCCGAACGGTCTTTCGGATGAGGCGGAGAATGACGGGTTTACCTTTGTCGAGGCCGCGTGGACACACGTGGGGTCCGACACGTTGGAGGTGCGGTACGGATATTCGACCGCACGCTTTGCGACATGGCCTCGGACACAGAGGACGCCGAACCAAAGCCGGATAGAGCTTCTGGGCAGCGCGGTTACAGGCGCGCCACCGCTTAGTACGATCGCGAATCGACCGCGGCACGAGGTCGAGATGTCGTGGCAGCATGCGGGCTTCGAGACGGGCACAGTGCGGCACCAGATTACAGCCGGCGGCGATTGGAAGCGATCGACGCCTCGAAATCGCATGAGTACACCGTCGGATATGAACCTGATTACTGCCGATGGTGTGCCTGCGTTTGCGG
>JAFAQG010000280.1 GCA_019246575.1 Acidobacteriaceae bacterium | reverse complement strand
AGCCACAACCCCTCGCTGACTTTCAGCGTAAGCAGCGGAACCCGGCGCTGTCTCATCAGACAGTGTGGCCCTCGCGCGATCAGCTCTGGTTGTTGTGTCTGATGTTCCTTTTCAATACGACGGTACGTTCTGAACTCTTCTTTGTCGTAGTAGAACCAGTACGTTTCACTGACAAGCTCAGTCGAGTCAACGCTGGGTTGCTTCGTCACTGAGTGTCGCAAAACAACCCACTCGTAATCCCCGCGTTCGTCGACGCTCCAGTTAATTAAGTCCTCAGCTTCATAGCGGACAAGATAGGCCCGTGACATCCCGGCAGCATCTTCTTCCGCTCTGTTAGCCGGACGCTCACCCGTACGAGGGAAATCGATCAAAATGTGACTTCGCCCGCATACCAGGGCATTGATTAAGCACACCTTGAAAAACGCGGCGAGGTTCGTGCCCCGGCGATCGCAATCATCGGCAAACTCAGCCAGGAACTTGCGGCCGGTTTCTAAGCCGGAATCGAACTGTAAACTGGGTGCACGACGAAACAGCGTCGCTGCGTACCAATCCACAATCGACCCGATGTAATTCTGGTAAAAGGCCCGCTGCAAACGCTCGCCGTATACATCGAGCGGTTCTTTCTGCCGCCGTAGCAGATACTCCGCAGCTCTATGCTTGAACTGCTCGCCACCTGCGTACAGGTCGCGGTACATCTGCCACATGCGCTTCTGCCGCTTGAATTCAGGATGCTCTCGGTCGATTTCAGTCATAGTTGTTTTCTGCAGCTCGCTTTACCATCCACGCTTCCGGCGCGAATTGTTCTAAAAAAGGCGCTTGTTCACCTCGCCCACGACGGGTTTTTCACCGTGTAATTCCCAAACTAGATACCCCAGGGCATCGGAGGCGTGCGTTCTCCGCAGATCGCGTACTTTGTCAACGATTCCGGAGTCCGGCTTAAAGAGGACTTCTTCAAAGTCCGCAATCAATTCTTTACACTTGGGATCGATCTCTAATCGCACTTCACCCAGCGCATTCGTAAGTAACGCGTTCACTCGCTGGACGCGGCTTAGAACAGCCGGATTCTTACTCGGCACCCGAAGCTTTACGTTCCGGAAACCCGCCCGATAGAGATAACTCTGCAACATCGTGTAATCGGTATTCCCGGTCGTGTGCATGTTACGTCCGCTCGCATCGCCAAAGATTTCCAATCCCGCAGCGTGCGTCCGATATCTGTTTTCAAACTCCTGACACGCCTCGTCGGTCGTTGCGCGGTCCAATACAATTTCGTCTATTACCGCCAGCTTTCCATCGAAGTTCTGAACCAGAACCGAGCTCATCGGAGCTACGTTGAAATCCAACGCCCACATGAGCGTTCGTTGCGGGTCATATTTCTGTTTCACAACGTGCACGGCACGGTT
Source organism: Acidobacteriaceae bacterium (assembly GCA_019246575.1). The sequence continues at coordinate 4,421 of JAFAQG010000280.1, read as the reverse complement.
GAAACAGTGATACACACGATCAGCTCTGCTGTTGACATACTCTCCGAGAACTTCTTGCCTATAGAAGCGCGGGTCGTAACTCGTTTCTAAGCGCTCATAGTAATCCGGCGTCCGTTCCAGCACAAACCGGTTTTCAAACGGCTTTGCTCGCACACAGAAGTAGCCCGATACCGGATTGTGTATGAACCGCTTGTAGATCCAATCGTGTCCCTGCGGAGTCCAAACGCCGAATCCGCATAACTCCGTTGCGTTCGGGTCCCGCAAACGGGCCTCGAGCCGCAGCCATCCCTCTTCACGGGTATATGAAAGTTCGTCGATGGCGAACCACGCCAGATTCGTGCCTCTCAAACGCTCCGGCTCTTCGAGCGATCGCAGCAACACCACACTGTCGGCCGCCAGCACAGAGAGCTCGCCATCCGACTTCCGGATTTCGAAACCCACCTCGAACTCGTCCATCATTCCGAACAGGCTCGCCAGCGTTGCGTCACGCAGCATTGCGAACGTCGGTGCTGCTAAGAGGCCCTGCCGCCCCCGGTTAACGTAGGAATGGCGGATCGTATCGAAGCATAGAGCTGCACTCTTCCCCGAACCGACCGGTCCTGAAAACCCTTTGAAGCGGCTGTTCACGCCCGTGAACTGCCGCTGAGACGGTAGCGGTGTGAATACCCAGCACAACCCCTCTCCGAGCCCGTTGCCACTCTGCTCTGCGCTCAATCTCATCTCACCCGCACATACGCTACCGTTGCCGCAAGCTCGAAAGCTCCAAAAAACAGTGCTAAAATGCTGAAATCGCGCGAGATATTTTTTTTCGAGTTTCTGTCATCGCGTCGCAGAACTCGCAACAGCGTACGGGGATTATCTAGATCACAGCCAGAGCCGTATATGCGGATGCGCCATGGCCATCGTATTGTTACGCGCTCGTAATCATTGCTAAACCGGCATAGCAGACCATAGAAGATAACGGGCAGCGGTCCAAATAACTTGACCAGACACGGGAATGTTGCGCCAAACCACAACTCGCATATCTACTCTGCGGGCAGCCTTCGTCGTGTCCCTTTGGCCCGCAGTTGTATTCGCGCAGTTCTCAGCAGAGGATGCGAGTGCAACGGCGAGTGAACAACAGTCGGCACCGCCACCCGAATCACCGCCGCCGAAAAGCGGTCAACTCCCACGGCAGGAGCAGAACAAAGAACCAGAATCGCCCGTATCGAACGAGCGTTGGAATTTGTTCTATCAGGCAACTTCCATAGGCGAATATCACGGAAGATTTCGTTCTCCCTACACCGGCACATACAGCCTGCTCAATATCCCCGAGCGAGACGTTTCACTCACGACGACTCTGTTTTTGGGTTTGCGTCTGGAGCGCAACACACTCCTGTATTTCAATCCCGAAATGGCGGGCGGTAAAGGTTTCAGCGGTACGAACGGAATTGCTAACTTTCCAAATGGGGAGATTACTCGCGTCGCCGGCGCCACACCGAAGCCGTATATCGCGAGACTCTACATCTCGCACGATTTCGGGTTCGGCAGCGAAACGGAATCGTTCGAAAGTGAAGAGAATCAGCTTGCCGGTGAGCGTCCCGTTGTCCGTTATACCGTCACCGTCGGCAGATTTACCGTCACTGATTTCTTCGACAACAACCGGTATACGCACGACCCTCGCACGCAGTTTATGGCGTGGGGCACCATGTACAACGGCGCGTGGGATTACCCGGCCGACACGCGCGGCTACACCTGGGGCTGGGTACACGAGTTCCACACTGCGAACTGGTCATTTCGCTACGGCAGTGCCTTCGAGCCCAAAGTCGCGAATGGAATGCAGTTCGACCGCAGAATTCTGCGAGACCGCGCCGACGTGTGGGAGCAGGAACGCCGCTGGCTTCTTAGAAAACATCCGGGCGCGATCCGAACACTCGAGTACCTCAACCACGCAGCTGCCGGAACCTATGGCACCGCCATTGCGCTCGCGCACCAAAACGGGGGCACCCCCGACGTCGTCGCAACCCGCAAGATCGGGACAATAAAGTACGGTTTCGGCATCAACGCGGAACAGGAGGTGACCAAGAATGTCGGCATATTTACTCGTCTCGCCTGGAACGACGGGAAAACCGAAAGCTTTGCTTTCACAGCCATCGACCGGCTCGCAAGCGCCGGCATCTCACTCGTCGGAGAACATTGGCGGCGGCGTTTCGATACCGCAGGGCTGGCGCTGACCGTCGCAGGGTTATCGCGTGTGCATGCAAATTATCTTGCCCAAGGCGGTCTCGACTTTCTCATCGGCGATGGCCGGCTGAACTATGCGCCGGAGTATGTTACGGAAGGCTACTACACCGCGCGGTTATTCCGAGGCGTTCTCACCACGTTCGATGTTCAGCACGTCGCCAACCCCGCATTCAATCAGGACCGCGGTCCTGTGTGGATCCCATCGATGCGATTGCACATCGAACTCGGCAAACCCGACTTCAAGGCTGCACTCGGAGGTCGTTGATGACTCTCGTAACGCCCTCGACGTTCGATGCCGCCTGTTCGACCCGGCGCTTCTGATCTTCTGAAGGTACGCTGCCTTTCAGCGTGACCACTGGGCCATCCGCGTCCACGTGTACCGTCGAAGCCGTTGAGAACCCGACATCGTTCACAAGCTTGGCCTTAACCTTCGCAATCAGAGTAGCTCGGTCTAGTGTGGCTGCGGTGTGTTTGGTCTCGCTTTTGGCCGTCTCGCCCGCATTCTCGAGTTTTTGACGCGCTCCTTCCCGCGAACCGCCTTTGAGCGTCTCTTCAACTTGGTTATTGAATCTCTGCGCGTCCTGCTTCAACTCGTTACCGAGCTTTTGGGCCTCCTGACGGGTTCGGGCCGCCTCCTGCCGAGCCCTTTCTTTCGCCTTCTCTGCCTCTCGGCGTGCGCGTTCCTGGTCCGAATTGCTACAGCCGATCAGAACGGCCGCAATCAGACTTAGTCCACCGGAAACGAGTCTTTTATTCATCGCCACCTTTCCTATTCGACCCGGCTGCCCGTCGCTCGTTTCAGCCCATCAGGATAATCCTTACCTACTGTACGGCCAATAACTCGTTCGAAACACGAGAGTAACCGAAATCCGCTGCCACTCAAATCATGAAAGTACCTAGCCGAAGGAGCGTAGGGCAGCCTATGGAAATCGAGATACGCACAAAAAAGATCGTCTCAATCTGTGAAACACAGCCGTTAACGGTGAAGGGGCTGTTCCATCTCCTCGAAGGTACAGATGATATGCGATTCGGATCCTCTCATCCCTCGCCCGCCGAATGGATGGTCAGCCCAGGAGCCGATCGTACCGACGTCCTCATCATCGACAAGGGTCTCGGTGCGAAAATTGTTCTCGACGCTCTGGAGCAGCTGCCGGCCGACGAATCTTCACCGAAATCTACCCGCCCGGCCGCCATCATCTGGGGTATGTCTATCACCGAAGCCGAAGCACTCCGTTTTCTCCAGGCCGGTGCTAAAGGAATCATTCGGAAATCTGCAGATTCGGCAACAGTTCTCGCCTGCCTTCGTGCCGTAATTGCTGGTCGAAGCTGGATGCAAGATTCCGTGTTCCGCGAGGCCATTCTTCCCGAAGCGCAGATCCGTACCGATCTCACTGCCCGGGAGCGCCAAGTGATGGAACTGGTCGAGCAAGGCTTCAAGAATCGCGAAATCGCATTGGAGCTAGGCATCCGACCTGGCACCGTCAAAATCCATCTGAAACACATCTTCGAAAAAACGGGAGTTCGCGGCCGCCACGGCCTGGCTCTCAACGGCCTCCGTCAGAAGGGCATCATTTCCCTACTCGCCTCGTAACTCACGGCCTCGCTCGTAATCCCCGGGGTTAGGCAACGCGACCCGGGAGCGCCAACGCGCGACATTCATATTGACTCGCCCGGTGAATTCTCAATCGAACACTAGGCATGTCAGTGACTCGGTTTAATAGATACGCCCGCTCGCTGTTGAATCGCGTTACCACTTCGAAGTCCTTCGTTATCAGCTCCACGTAATCCAACTTGGCGCCTTCTTTCGCGCGCACGTGCACCTTCGTGAGCCGCAGGTTTCGAATCGGCGATTCAGGTAAGCCCACCACCACGGCCGCTTGATGAGCCCCAGTGGCCTGCAGATTATCGATGGTTATATCGTGAAAGCGCGGCGTGAGCCGGGTCAGAGGGGCAGGATCGATAACGGTTGGAATCTTCGGGTAGAACTCACTGACCAGAATAGGCGTTACGACATCTTCCATGACCAGATCGCGATAAACGAAATTCCCGATTTCGTTACCGCGGTCGCGATTCGATTTAATGCGAACGCCCGCGCCGGTCCCCTTGAAATGGATCCGTTCAGCCCGAACGTTCTCCACGCCTCCAGCCACCTCACTGCCCACCGAAAGCCCGTGACCGTGAAGAACAGTACAGTCAGT
>JAFAQG010000276.1 GCA_019246575.1 Acidobacteriaceae bacterium | reverse complement strand
CCGGCTCCAATCCTTTCGGGCCTTATATTCAGGCGGGACAGCCGATGTTTGCGCCCGATCTCAACGATTTTGGTCCGCGGCTCGGGATCGTGTGGACGCCCGAAGGATCGGAGAAGACAGTGATACGAGCGGGCGGCGCTGTGAGCTACGTCATGCCGCAAGCAATTTTTTACTACGACATGGCGTTCATCAATCCTGCGCTCGCGGGCGTAGCGTCTCTGAACGCGGGCGACGTGCCGAATCAGTATCTGATATTTCCTAACATCGTCAGCTTTCAAACGCAATTGGAAGCGAATCCTGCGCTTCTGCCGTCGAGCGTGCGGCTATCGCGCAATGTTGCCGATTACAACCGCCGCGACACTTACGTCGATATGTGGAACGTCGCCGGGCAGCGTCAGTTGAACTCAAGCCTCGCAGTGCAGGCCGCGTATGTCGGACAGCGAACGGTGAAGCTGGTTTCGGTGCGGCCGTTGAATCTGATAGATCCGCGAACAGGCGTGCGGCCGATCTCGACCTTGGGACAGGTCAACTTCGAAGAGAACGCGGCGAATATCAGCTACCATGCGCTCGCGCTTTCTGCGAACCAGCGTCTGTGGCGGGGGCTCAGCTACGACGCGTACTTCACCCGGTCGAAGACGCTCGGTTACTACACACCCGATGACACGATTACATTCACCGGAAGCGGTTTGCAGGATCCGTACAACATCGCCGGATCGAATGGCCCTGTAGAAGGCGCACCGGGCAAACTGTTTCGCGGCGTGCTGAGCTACGCCATTCCCGGCGGCCCTCAGTTACGGCAACGACTTCTGCGCGCCATCGTGGGCGGCTGGACGCTGCGCTCGATTATCGGATGGCGATCGGGCTTGCCGCTGAACGTGACGACAGGTGCGGATTATGTCGGCACCGGGCGGAGCGCCGGGCAGCGTCCTGACGTCACGGGAGTGGATCCATATGGCGATTTCAGCGCGACGGGTCTGTGGCTCAATCCCGCTGCGTTCACCGTCACGCAATCGCGAACTTTCAAGCGGTACGGCGATCTGGGATTCGATGCGCTGCTTGGGCCCTCGGCGTTCACGATGGATTCGGTCTGCACAAAAGCTTTCGCGTGACCGAACGCCAGCAGCTGACGTTCCGGCTCGAATCCTTCAACACGCTGAATCACACGGTTTTTAACAGCCCCGTCGCGTCGGTCAATAACACGAACTTCGGACGGATTTTGTCGACCAAATCTCCGCGTGCTTATCAGATTGCGTTGAAATACACCTTTTGATGAATGGGTTCGCGAACGGAGGCGCGACGCTGAGGACCGGTTCTTGCGGTGTGCTTGCAGCCGTCCTGCTCGTCGTGGCAGGACGCGAATGCATCTGCGCCACTCCACTCAAGGAAACCGAAGTGTATCGCGCGGGCGAAGGCGGATATCACACCTATCGCATTCCGGCGCTGATCACGACACGATCGGGAGCTCTGCTCGCGTTCTGCGAAGGCCGTCGAAACTCGGCGAGCGATACCGGCGATATCGATATTATGCTGCGGCGCAGCACCGACAACGGTGCGACCTGGTCGCCCATTCAGAGAATTGCGGATATGGGCGAGGACACGATCGGCAATCCGACTCCCGTCTTGGAGCGCAGCACGGGAACAATTTTCTTGCTTCTAACCTCGAACCCCGGGCGCTCCGCCGAGGAACAGATCACGCGCAACGCGCCCGGCGCACTTCGCACAGTATGGCTGATGACGAGCGCAGATAACGGAGTAACCTGGACCAGACCGGTGGAAATCACGACGCAGGTAAAGAAGCCGGAATGGACCTGGTATGCAACGGGCCCGGGGAATGGGATTCAACTCCGGACGGGGCGGTTAGTGGTTCCTTGCGATCACAATACGCGCGACAACGAACGCCACTCGCATGTCATTTATAGCGATGACCGCGGGAAAACCTGGAAAATCGGCGGTGTTGCGGCAAATAAGACAAATGAGAGTGCTGTAGCCGAGATGAGGAACGGCGGATTGGTCTTGAATATGAGGAGCTATCACGGGCGCAACCGGCGTGCGGTTCAGCGCAGCATGGATGGCGGGCTGAGCTGGTCGCCACTTGTGCTGGATGATGCTCTACTCGATCCGGTTTGCCAGGCCAGCCTCATTTCGGCCGTACGCGGTAGCAAGAGACCAAATGGACGGCTGTTGTTTTCGAATCCTGCGGCCACGACGCGCAGAAACATGACAGTCCGGCTGAGTCGAGATGATGGCCACAGCTGGGCGGTTTCGCGTGCGATGTATGAGGGCCCATCAGGCTACTCTTCGCTCGCCGCGTTGCGCGATGGAAGCTTTGGACTGCTCTACGAAAGAGGAGAAGCGAAGCCATACGAGCGGATTGAATTCGCTCGATTCGATACTAAGTGGCTGGACGGTAAGTAAGTTTGGTGCACGATCACCGGACCGAATCGGTGGATTCGGCCCGGCCTCGGTAAATACAGCTACGATATAGCGGGAATCGGTTGGATCGTGGAGAGGTCAATGGGCCGGCCTACTTCCAGAGTGTAGGCGGCAATTGCTTCCTGGGTGGTCTTGATGACGATCATGGCGAGTTCCGAATAAGGCTGGGTGCCCGGGACAGTCGCAGCGATGGTCGCCGCGATTTCGAGTTCGCTCAGGATGTCGGAAATGGTGATCTTCGCGCCCACGCCGTTACGAACCTGTTGTGCCCGAGTTCGAACTGCGCTAACGAAATTGGGGGTGACGTGCATGTCGGTCTGGAACGCGTTTTCGAGCGTTACCAGGCTGACCGTCAGATTGCTGATTGCCAAAGCCGCCGAAGCTTGCCCGGCGGGCGCGATACGAAAGAGGCTATACGCGCTGTAGGCCGTTCCATACGAGGCAGCGGCTTGATTGAAAACGGTTTTGTACTGGGGGTACGTAGTGGCCACCTGCATCCGCAAAGATGTCAGAGCGGCGTGTGCAAGAGTGAGCGAATCGTAAGATGCGCCGTCGAAGGCGTTGATCTGATTCGGGTGTTTCGGCTGAGGGTTGCAGCCGGTTGAAAACGAGACGGCGATCGCCAGGAGGCCGACGGCCGTGAGTTTTAGTTTAAGCATAGCTTTCGCTCACGAAGCTACGGGAGAGGCGTTCGCGAGGGAGCGAGGCTCGGCTGTAAGTGTCTGAAAACCAGAGATGAAAATGGTAGCAGGCGTTCTGTGAACGTCCCCGGCTGCTACGCGGTCGTAACAAGTACTAGGGCGGCGGAACGTAAGAGTGGCGTGAAACATCATACAGGTAGAGAGATACAGGCTTGCGCTCGAGGAGGCGTGAGATGGTTAAGAGATTTGGATTGATTGCAGTGGCTTTACTCGCCCTGCTTTTGTTTGCGAGTGCGCCGCAGGCCAGGGCGGGGGTTGTGGGTTTCGGAGTAGCGGTTGCGCCAGCGCCGGTGTACCCGTATCCGGCATATGCATACCCGGCATACCCGTATGCCTGCGATCCCTACTACTACGACTGCGGATACTATGGCGGGCCGTATGTGACTTACGCTTATCCATACTATGGCGGGTGGGGCGGCTATTGGGGCGGATACTATCATCGGCCGTACCCACGAACGTACTATCGGCCAGCCTATCCGTACCGGGGCGGCTTCACCTATGGCGGCCGGGGATTTAGCGGCGGGCATGGGTTTGTCGGAGGCGGACACTTCGTGAGCGGCGGCGGGCATTTTGGCGGCGGAGCTCATTTCGGCGGCGGCCACGGCGGCGGGCACAGGTAAGACGACCGCAAAATAGCTACTTCTCGAAAGGGCTCCTGATATCGGGAGCCTTTTTCGTTTCCGGACGATCGAGTCAGGCCATCTAACATGGGCATAGTACCTGGGCTCTTCTGTGAAATCCTGGCTCGCTGTCCTCCTCTCGCTGCTTCCGTTCGGCGGGCACGCTCAGACGAGCGCCGAACCGCAGCCCGATCCGAACGCCGCCGCTTTTGGCAAAGAGCAAAGCATGGCCAAGCCGGATCCGTTTATGCTGCTCGAGCAGCTGAACCGTCATGTTCCGGCGTGGCTCAGTTTCGGAGGGGAATACCGGGTCCGGCCTGAAGAAGCGGGCGGGATCAAGTTCACGCGGACGAGCGACGGATATGTCCTCAGCCGGCTGAGGCTGTGGGTGAACATTCGTCCTGCAACGTGGCTCGGCTTGGTGGCGGAGACGCAGGACGCCCGCGTGTTCTTGAATCAGCACGTTCCGAATGCGCCGCCTTACCAGAACGTCTTCGATATTCGACAAGCGTACGTGCTCATCGGGAACAGGGACGAAGGTTGGGTGGATGTTGCAGCGGGGCGGCAGGTGCTCAGCTTCGGCGAGGAGCGTCTGGTCGGCCCATCGGATTGGTCGAATCAGGGGCGCACATTCGACGCGGTTCGAGTCGACTTGCATCATGGCGGATCGAATGTCAGCCTGTTTGCTTCGTCCGTTGCGGTCGTGCGGGATGGAGTGATCGATCACCATAATCAGGGCAACGACTTTCATGGC
>JAFAQG010000267.1 GCA_019246575.1 Acidobacteriaceae bacterium | reverse complement strand
ATCCCTGCCAAACAAGCCATATCCGGCCGCGTGCATCGCGTTTCAAACGCGGATTGATGTCGGGCCCTGGGTCGTTCGTCAATCGTTCCACTTTGCCCCAACGATCGCCTTCGTATCGAACGGCGTAAATATCCCAATTCACGCGCTCGGGGTCGCGCGGTGGATAATCGACCTGCTGCGACCAAACGAACCACGGCTTCCCTGAGGCATCTATGGCCACCTGGGGCATCCAAACATCACCTGTGACACCGGGGACAGGAAAGATTGTGCTCCACGCTCCATTGCGATACGTACGCGCGTGAATCTCGTCATACAAGCCGCTGTAGCTGGCCCAGACTGCCCAAATGGTTCCGTCGGCTCCCGCGGCAATGGAAGGAAAGTCATCTTGCCGCTGATCGAGGCCCAGCCGTGTTAACCCGGAAAGCCAGGCCACACGTTCGCCGGGTTTCGTCAGCGGAGGACCAACCGCAGAAGGTGTATTCAGCGGCGATGGTGCCAGTTGCGCTGCACCGCGAAACGCGGTACCCAAGAGAAACATTGCACTTCCGAGAGCTGCAACGAGAACAATGGGGCGCATACGCGAAGTGTATCGCCAGTCGTGTACCTGACCCGGTGGTCGGGATGACACTCGTAATCTTGACTTGCGCCGTGTGCCTGGCCCGCTGTCCCGGACCGCCACGGAATGCGCCAACCGGGCGGCGGTCGCCTTCGAAACGGTTTGTCTAGCATCTCGCGTCTCTACAACAGAGACTGGAAACGAGCGCGACGCAATGCGACCCAAGCCGCTCTTTCGTGAACGTACCCACGCTGGCCACGTCTTAGCGCTACATCTCGGCAACTCTCTGCAACAGACAAATGCAGTTGTCCTGGCTCTGCCTCGCGGCGGCGTCCCCGTGGGGTTTGAAGTAGCCCGCCAAATGCGGCTGAAGCTCGATGTGTTCTTGGTCCGCAAGCTCGGCTTACCGGCTCAGGAAGAACTCGCAATAGGCGCGATCGCGAGCGGAGGCGTCCGCGTCTTAAACGAGCCTCTCATTAACGAGATACAACTTGCGCGTTCTGTAATCGACCAAATCACTGTTCGTCAGCAACAGGAATTGGTCCGGCGCGAACGGCTGTATCGTGAGGGGCGACCCGCGATTCCTGTTCAAGACCGCACGGTGATTCTCGTCGATGACGGCTTGGCAACCGGAGCGACAATGAAAGCAGCCGTCCGAGCGCTCCGGCTACAGCGCCCCGAACGGATTATCGTCGCAGTGCCCGTCGCAGCTCGCGAGGCCTGTCGCGATCTGAGCAACGATGCTGACCGGATCGTCTGCGCGGAAACTCCGGAACCATTTCTCGCAGTCGGCTTGTGGTACGACGATTTCGGCCAAACGACCGACGAGGAAGTCCAATATCTGCTCCAGCAGGCAGCTGAAGAACCGGTATATTGATTGCAGCCCTAAGACCCAATGTAGGGCAGTATTGTATGTCGGCGGGACCCGCAGTTTCGCAGCGTTCTGTTCAGATTTGGCCGGCGAACATCATTGGAGATCTGACGGTTCCAGCCACCCCTCGCGGCATCGTTGTTTTCGCGCACGGAACCGGCAGTAGCCGTCTGAGCCCGCGTAACCGCTTCGTTGCCGAAGTTCTGAACCAGGCACGCTTCGGCACGCTTCTACTCGATCTGCTGACGGCCGAGGAGGAGCAAATCGACCTTCGAACAAGGCATCTCCGGTTTAACATCGGTCTGCTCGCCGCCCGTCTCGGCGACGCAACCAACTGGCTTGCGAGCGAGCCCGATACGGGCCTGCTGCCGATAGGATATTTCGGCGCTAGCACTGGAGCCGCCGCGGCGCTCATTGCAAGCGCCCAATTTCCTGACTCGACGCGCGCCGTCGTTTCTCGCGGCGGCCGGCCCGATCTGGCACGAGAAGCATTGCGCGACGTAAAAGCGCCAACACTTCTGATTGCTGGCGGCAACGATTCTCCTGTCCTTGAACTAAACCGGCTAGCCCTGAACGAGCTCCGATGTGAAGCCAAGCTGGAAATCGTTCCCGGCGCGACGCATCTTTTTGAAGAACCAGGCACCCTCGAAACCGTTGCGGCACTCGCACGAAACTGGTTTCAGCAGCATCTGGCAGCCGGAGCCAATTCGCCCGACGCTTGACCGAATGCGTGTTCCCGAACGCACATCATTTCGGGCTCGGCAACAAAACAAGCACTGCGGTAAACAGCAACACGATCGCTCCAAACGCAAGTTCCGTCGTAGAAGTACGGCGCAGCACGCCAACCGCATCCTCGGTCTTCAGTGCCGGCCCGATGCGCCGCCAATTCCAGGCGCCGAGCGCGGCAACGATCGCAACCATACCCAGTTTTAGATCGAGCGTACGCCCGTACGCCGTTGTCCAGAGAGCCGCGATGTGCTTCAAATGTGTCCAGGAAGTAATCACTCCAGTGAGCGCCATCAGTCCTGCCGCACTCAAGGCGATGGGCGAAAAGTTAGCTACGAGCTCTGCCATAACTCTGCGTCGATGTTCACCCGTCGCGTACATCACTGCAGGCAATCCCACAATCACGAGCACAAGCAACGTCCCAAGCCAAAGCGCCGCCCCCGCTTCGTGAAGCGGATTCACGACTGCGGTGGCCCTCCGGGATGCAATATTGCGAAATACGAAACCGACACCCGCGATGGCGGCCAGACCCCATGCGCTCCGGATCGAGTTCAGCGCCCCAAGGAACGCGAATAAAGCAATAAACCCGAACACGAGCTCAGTCAGGATCTTTGGCCCGGGATGGAGAATTGCATGTAACAAGCTCGGATGCTTGGCGGCAGCTTGACCCGCACTCATGACCAGCTCGGCAATGAGCAGCAACGATCCAAAACACCCGATTGTCGCTGCTCTGCGTTCGGAAACCTCAGTTATTTTCGCTATTTCCGTCGCATAGTGTGCTCCTGAATGCGTCGCCTTCAAACGGCTCAGCAGAATCCGGAATCCAAGCGCTCCGTAGATGCCGAAATATCCCAGAAATTCGACGTATCTCAGTGATATATCTTCCCACGAAAGCCCAAACGCCATTGCATCTCCTTGTTCTCTCAATGAAGATTCGCACTTCCAGGTCGCCGCGTCAATCCCAAGTGGAGTTATTCGAGTTTCTTTAGTTGCGCAGCGGCGATTTCGCCAGGTAGCGCCAGATATGTCCCATTTACCGTAACATCGTTCTGCCCTTCCCTGCTCAGAACATAGCGCAGAAACTCCAATGTTCTCGGATCACATCGCCTATCTGGACTCCTGTTGATATAGATGTATACAGAGCGGGTCAGCGGATAAGTCCTGTTCTGGACCGTCTCTTTGGTCGCATTCACATACTCGTGGCCATCATCGGCCAGCGCCAGAGCTTTCACTTGATCGTTCGCATATCGCGCGTTTGAGACTGCGATGCCGAAGCGATCTTTCGCCAGTGCCTGAAGGATTAGCTCGCCCGAATCCACCGGCCCCCCGGCCGGTCGGACTGTATTTGAGAATTCCCGCGTTTCGTCTCTCCACGCATACCGGGACGCAAAAACTCTCCTTCGGAAAAAAATAGCTTTATCGTTGTCGTACTCGAAATTATAAGTGTGAATGGGACTGCGCGACCATTCGCCTGTTAGACCAACCTCGCCCCACGTTCGAATCGCCTTTGCGCCCGCAACTCGTGGAACGCCGAACATAGCCGCTACCTGCTCCAAATTTAGTTTTGTAAGTGGGTTGGCCTTATTTACGAAGACCACCAACGCATAAGTCGCCTTCGGAATATCGTAGCTTCCGGTCGCCACTTCGATGCCGGTCGGCTTATACGAAAACACAGATTCGAATGCCATGCTTTCGATAGGCCATATCTCCCGGCCGAGCAGCGACAAGTCAGAGACGCCTGTGTAAATCCCGGCTATGGAAGATGCCGTTCCATAGAGATGGTCATCAAAGCGGACTTCTCGTTGTCGCTCAGTAAATCCGCGTTGCCAGCATAGCATGACCCCGGCCATTTCCGAACTGCCCCACGCTCGGATCAGCCCTGAGACAGGGCCTTCGGCATGATATTCCGGAGGGATCTTCGAGCCCTCTGCATGAAGGCCAGCGGCAACAGCCAGCAATGCCAGAATCAACCGAAAGATCCTCAGCGGCACAATATCAGAGTGTGTTTAAAGAACAATGAACCCATCCGGATTCTCGTTACGGGCGGCACATTCGACAAGGAGTACGACGAGATCCATGGCCGCCTCTTCTTTAAGGACTCGCATGTACCCGAGATGCTGAGTTTGGGCCGTTGTGAATTGAGTGTAGAGATTCGGACGCTAATGATGATCGACAGTTTGGAGATGACGGAGGCAGATCGCGAATTGATAATTCATGCCTGCCGTAACTCGCCCGAACGCTGTATTGTGATCACTCACGGCACCGACACCATGGCTGAAACGGCCAAACTTATAGATACCGCCGTCGAAGCTAAAACGGTTGTTCTTACCGGGGCTATGGTGCCGTACAAATTCGGAAGTTCCGATGGATTATTTAATCTCGGTAGCGCTCTTGCTTTTGCGCAGATATTGCCGGCCGGTGTCTACATAGCCATGAACGGACGCTATTTCCCGGCTGCGCGCGTGCGCAAAAACCGCCATACCGGCGTCTTCGAAGAAGCCGAATAATTGTCCCCTCGCTAAAGGCTCGCACGCATCCATCAAATTCGGTTAGTGGCGCGGACCCTTCTCAGCACGATATCCTTTGCTTGGTGTAGATACGAGTTAAACCCAGGTCCGGGCTGCTAGCGGCTCGGAGGAGAGCACCCGGAACCATGATGACGGCCGCTTCTCGCGCCTCGCTCAGCGCTGTGACAATAAAGAGCGCAATAGTTGCTGCGATTGGTGGTTTACTGTTCGGCTTCGATACCGCTGTCATCGCAGGCACGACGAGAGCTCTGACTCAGCTTTACCACCTGACACCCGCTTATCTGGGCTGGACGGTTTCTAGCGCGCTCTGGGGCACCGTCCTCGGCGCGATGTGCGCCGGCATCCCGGGCGATCGTTACGGACGCCGCGACAGCCTGCGTGTTATGGCGGTCATCTA
>JAFAQG010000255.1 GCA_019246575.1 Acidobacteriaceae bacterium | reverse complement strand
GCGGCGTTGCCGGCCTTTTTATTGGAGACGCTTTTCTATCTAGGATCGGTGTTCGAAAATACGAGGGCGATGGTCGCACGAATCCACCCGGCGGCCACGCGAGCGGCGGTTCTATGCATTTCCGCGGTGCTGCCGTACGTGGTTTTTTCTTTGAGCGCCGGAGCGTTCGAGCCCAGGTCAGTTTGCCTCTTGCTGGTGCTCACAGTCCTGCTTACGTTCTGGTATGTCGTTCTGCCAAGGGGAGTTGCCTACGACAGCGCGTTCTTGATCGTCGCTGCGACGCCTCTGATCGCAAGAGTGTTCCAGCGTGTTTACGCATCGCCGAGCGAGCACCTGCGCGTCGACATTCTCGGGCATCTGATGTGGATACGCACGGGGCTTTTGGCGCTCCTGTTACTCCGGGAGTGGGATCCGGGTCCGGTAAGTTTCTGGCCCCGGCGGAGGGAATGGAAAATAGGAGCCTTATGGTTTCTGGCCGGCGTCGCCCCATTGGTGGCCGTCGCTATCGGCGTTCATGATCTCCACTTTGCGCCTATGCGAGCAGCGTGGTGGCGGGTTGTGGCGGTTGCCGCCGGAACATTCGTTGGCGTTTTGTGGGTCGTCGCACTCGGCGAAGAGCTGTTCTTCCGAGGCGTGATTGAGCGCGGTCTGTTAATAAGGATGGGGTCGCGAACCGGCGCCGTGTTGTTGTCTTCCCTGATCTTTGGGGCGGCTCATCTCTGGTTCCGGCATTTTCCGGACTGGAGGCGGGCGGTATCGGTCGCCGTTCTGGGGCTGATGTGCGGCGCGGCTTACGTTCAGGCTGGCAGCATTCGAGCCCCGATGGTGACGCATGCGTGTGCCGTGGTGACTTGGCGGATTCTGTTTAGCTAGAGAGAGTTAGGGTGAAATTACCAAACGAACTGGTCGATTTGCAGATTGGGTTCGTTTTTGAATTTCGTGTTGCTGAAGCTGCGAGAGGGGCCCTTGCGGGCGCCAGGGAGGTGTTGCTTCAGGGGTCTTTCTATGAGGTTAGTCTCGCTTTGGTGGGAGTTGCCTCCCTGGCTTACTTCCAATACTAGAATATGAATTTGCGGAGCGCAAGTCTTTTCTCTACGGATTTCAAAATTTTTTTTACTAGTGCGGCAGAGCACGGCACGCAACAAACCCGTCCTCGAGCAAACGGATGTACATAACTGTTCTGGGGTCAACGGGATCCATCGGGGTCAATACTCTCGACGTGGTCCGTCAGCATGGGTCCCGATTCCGAGTTTACGCGCTTGTAGCTGGTAAAAATCTCAGTGTGCTCTGCTCCCAAATTCTGGAGTTCCGCCCCAAGGTGGCCGTAGTCGCTGACGAGGAGGTGTTAGAAGCATTACGCACGAGATTGGGCGAGATGAATCTCAGACGTGGGGACTGGCCGGAATTAGCGTGCGGCCCAGCGGCGCGGGTCGCAGCGGCAGCCGCTCCCGAGGTGAGCTTTGTGATGTCCGCGATTGTCGGAGTTGCCGGACTCGAGGCGACCTACGAAGCGATCCGGGAACGGAAGCGGATCGGACTGGCTAATAAAGAGGTGCTGGTCGCCAGCGGCCGGCTGGTGATGCAGGCGGTCCGGACGTCGGGGGCTGAGCTGATTCCGGTGGATAGCGAACACAACGGAGCCCATCAGTGCCTCCGGGCGGGGATGCGGGACGAGGTCACGCGGCTGATGCTAACCGCTTCCGGGGGGCCGTTCCGCGATGTGGCGAAAGAGGCACTGTGGGATGTCACGCCGGAGCAGGCGCTCAACCATCCTACGTGGAAGATGGGGCGGCGGATTACGATCGATTCGGCGACGCTGATGAACAAAGGCTTCGAGGTCATCGAAGCCTGCTGGCTGTTTGACTTGATGCCATCGCAGGTGGAGGTGGTTGTACACCCGCAGTCCTCGATTCACGCCATGATCGAGTACAACGATGGCAGCCTGATCGCGCAGATTTCCGCAACGGACATGAGGATGCCGATTCAATATGCGATGACCTACCCGGCTCGGGAAAGGGCGCCCGTTCCTAGGCTCGATTGGACGCAGGCCCGGACGTGGACGTTTTCGCCGCCGGATTTCGGGAAGTTCCCGTTGCTAAAACTCGCTTATGAAGCACAAAAACAAGGCGGATCGGCGACATGTACCTTAAATGCGGCCGATGAGATAGCAGTAGAGGCATTCCTGGCAGGCAAAATTCCATTCCCCGCGATTGCAGACACAGTGGAAGAGACGCTTGCACGGCAGCCAAGTCGGGAACCGGCGACAATCAATGATGTCGTCGCGATCGACCGCGAATCGCGCGATCTGGCTTCGCGGATTGTAGCGGAGTCGCGCTGGAGCGCGCGAATTTGAATCGAAGATTAGCGGCCCGCGTCGAACATAGTATCGGCGATTGCCGATGCGCGGGTAATCAATAAGGAAAGAACGGAAGCGTGCCGGCGTTCGTACAACCTGTTTTTTGGGTCCTGATCCTGCTCGGGGTCATGATCATCATCCACGAGCTGGGGCATTATTGGGCTTGCCTCGCCGTCGGGGTCCGAGTGGAGACATTCAGTATCGGCTTCGGATCAAGGATCCTCGGTTTCCGTCGCGGCGACACCGATTTCCGGGTTTCGGCGGTTCCGTTGGGCGGCTACGTCCGGATGTTCGGCGAGAATCCAGGGGACGAGGCGGCAGCAAACGATCCGAGGTCGTTCCATGCGAAAGCGAGATGGCAGCGCGCAATTGTGATCCTGGCCGGGCCACTGATGAATGTGTTACTGGCTATCGGTATCCTGACCGGGCTGTACATGTATGCATTCCCGAAGGAAGCCGATTCGAGGGATCCGGTGGTGACGAGCATTGCACCGGATTCGCCGGCAGCGCGGGCCGGCATGCAGGTGGGCGACAGGATCGTGCAGATCGGGAACCAGCGCGATCCGAACTGGCAGGATGTTCTGACCAAAGAAGCGCTGAACGGAAACCACCGTTTGCCTGTGGTGGTGCAGCGAAAAGGGCACACGCTGAAGTTGGGCGTAACTCCGGCACTCGATCCGAAACAAGGGATCGGGGTCGCAGGCTGGAGCGGTGAGCCGGACATCCAGATCGGAGGCGTGGCAAGCGGATCGCCGGCAGAGAAGGCGGGTTTACATCCCGGAGATTTGATCGTCAGCATCGACGGGCGACCCGTGGCTGCAATGGAAACCGTACTGCAGCAGGTGACTGGTTCGGGCGGGAAGCCGGTCGATATTCTCGTGATGCGTAGCGGGCACATCGAAAGAGTTTCGGTAACTCCGACGCCGACACCCGATCCCAAGCTGCCCTGGCACATCGGTGTCGAGATGCGGTTTCGGGGCGAGATCGTGAAGCTACCGTTTGGACGCGCGCTGGTGGAATCGCTGCGAGCGAACAAGCGCTCAGCGACGCTGATTTTCGACAGCCTGCGCAGTATCGTGGAACGCCGGGTATCGCCCAAGAATCTGCACGGCCCGATCATGATCGCCAAGATGTCGGGCGAAGCGGCTCACGAAGGTCCGCTGAGTTTCCTTTACCTGATGGCGGTGATCAGCCTCAACCTGGCGGTGTTCAACTTACTCCCGATTCCGATTCTGGACGGCGGCACACTGCTGATGTTACTCATCGAAATGCTGATCCAGCGCGAAGTAAGTTTGCGGGTTAAAGAAACTGTCTTTAAGGTCGGGTTTGTATTTCTAATGATGGTCGTTGTCTTTGTGATTTACAACGATATCGTGTCGTTTTAAGAAGCAGGAACGGAACTTGTTACCCGCTTACTGCGTGCGCGGCTCTGTTTGGGCGCGGCTCGGTTCCGGTGCGGCTCGGTTGTGCTATTGCACGGGGAGGATTTGCCATTCCTGGTTGGGGCCGCCCCAGTAGTCCCATTGTATGGCAATCGCGCCGTTGTCGACGCTACCGCCGCTAATGTCCAGGCATAGCCCGCTATTTTGGTTAACGATCTCGTAATACCCGTTGCCAATGGAGAGAAGAAGCCAGCGCTGATTGCCGCCACCCCAAAAATCCCACTGCTGGGCCGGTTGACCATCGGTGATGATGGCCCCGCCGATCTCGAGTGCGAGGTTGCTGTGATCGTTGGTGATTTGGAAGTATCCGCCGCGGTCGGTAAACGTCCATTGGTCCCAGCTCACAGCCGCGTAATCATATTGATCGGCGGCGGTGCCCCGATCGGTGCTCGCTCCGGGCATGTCGAGCGCCTTGCCACTCTTCCGGTTGATGACTTTGTAGTCGCCGGGTGAGAAAGAATCCGGACCTCGGACATAGAAGAGCTGCCATTGCTGATTATCGGAGCCGGAATAGGCGCTAAGATTCGCGGCATAGGTGTCCTGATCCTGCACTTGTAATGCAAGACCGCTATCCACGGATGTTATCGAAAAGTACGCGTTCCCTAGATAGTTCATATTCCAGCGCTGGTTGTTACCGCCGGAAAAAGAATATTGATAAACCTCGTCTCCTTCCACGTCCATTACCTTCGCGCTATTGAAGGAAATGATCTTGTAGCCTCCGAGAGTCGGAATAAAAAACCATTGCTGGTTAGCACCGCCCGTGTTAGTCCACTGGCCGATCTGCGCTCCGTCGTCGGTGGAATAACCACTGACATCCAGGACTTTGCCGGTTGCTTTGTTAACAACCGTGTAATAAGCCCCTACCTGGATAGATCCAGCCTGGTAATTAGCGCTCGTAAACGAGGCGCTTGCGGTAGTAACTCGGTTATCTTGCGTGGTGAACGTAAGACTAAAGGTATGCGGGCCGTCCGGCACCACGCGCGTATCCACGGCAAATCTCCAGCCGACATTGGAGTTATTGGCGCAGTCTGGCCCGTAGTGCACAGCACAGATGTCGGGACGGCTGGTAAATCGCGGTATGGCTAAGTCATATGAAACACCGTCGATAGTGGCGGCGAGACTCGCGAGCGGGCTGCTCGCATCGACCGCCCAACCGGTGAAAACCTGATAACTGGAAATCGTGGGCGATCCCGAAGGGAAATCGATGTTCAGCAGCGGCGAACTGCTTTGATTCGACGTAGAGAACCCGGCCGTCAAGGTTCTGCTTCTGGAATCGTCGGTTGTCGCGGTGACCGAGAGCGTATGGCCGCCGTCCGAGAGCACATTTGTGTTGAATGAAAAAGTCCAGCCTACGTTGGGACAACCGAGGCCAGGATACACGTTACACACGTCCTGGCGGGAAATTCCATAATTTGCCTGCCCATAAGGAGTGCCGTCGATCGAGATCGCGACACTCGCGATAGCGTGAGTGGAATCGACAGCCCAGCCGGAAAATGTTTGCGGGCCGGAGAGCGTCGGGTTGCCGGACGGCACATCGATGGACATCATCGGCGGACCGAGTTGCGTGCCGTGGGCGTTTTCGATCGCGACGACCTGGCCGTTGAAGCGGATGTATTCCTTGGCGGGCGTGGAGGGAGAGAGACCTTGGGCGAACAACGGAGCGCAGGCGAAGTTAGAAATAATTGCGACAAGACAGGGCGAAATACGGTGCCTGATAAGTGGTAGTAACCCGGTCATAACCAGCAGCCCTCCCATTCGCGCTAGGTAAGACCGAAACTATAACTTCATACAAGTTACAGAACGATTGTCCTAGGTAGCTAACACGACTAATTTGCGATGCAGGTTGTAGCGTATGCGAATACCTAGGCCAATGCAAGTACTAATTTCAGGAATAAAGTAAAAGAAAGTACTAGCGGTAGCGATTATTTTCTTGACTCGCTGTTATCAGGCATGTCAAGATTCGGCACAGTTTTCTTTTTTTGAGAGATTTTGAGCGCCGCCGCTGGGACGCGCGGCAGGCCGAAGGGAGATTTGTGCGCATGAATCGGACTGTGCGGACGGGTTTGGCGTTGGTTTGGATGCTTTGGATGGCGGGGGTGGCGGGGGCGCAATACAAGGTCCCGCTGGTGAACACGCCGCCTCCGGGGAAACCGGATAAGGCCATTGAAGCGGAGCAGGTTGAGGTACATGCGTTGGCGGCGGTACCGAGTGCCATTCATCGGTCTGACGGCGAGTT
>JAFAQG010000244.1 GCA_019246575.1 Acidobacteriaceae bacterium | reverse complement strand
CTCCATGACGTTCTTATTGCGTCCTGTTGCGCAGGGCTATCGGACCTGGATGGAGCGCTGGGAAAACGAGCTGTGCTTTCGCAGCACGGACCGTGTGGTCAGACCTTTTGAATACGGCCTCGAATGGAGCGACAAATGGCCCGGCGTTTGTGGCCCGGCGTTCTCTGGTGAATCTCCGATCGAATACGTGGTTGAGCTGAATCGTCGTGCGATTGCCGGCAGCGAAGAATTTTTTGGTTACACCAGTCCCGCAGATTTCGAACTCACAAGTGAGTGGCTGGAATTCACTTCACCCGTCGAATCGCCCTATTCGGAAAACAATCGGGTGCGAGCGCGGTGGTACCCGGCGAAAAACGTAAATCGCAAAGCCGTGGTGGTGCTGCCGCACTGGAACTCGAAATGGCCACAGCACAACGCGCTTTGCGCGGGGCTGCAGCGGTTGAACGTCTCTGCATTGCGTTTGAGCCTGCCGTACCACGATTCGCGTTTACCGGCTGGCCTGACGCGCGCCGACTATGCGGTCTCGGCGAATATCTGCAGAACGATCGATGCGACACGCCAGGCCGTGATCGACACCCGCTGCTGCTTCGATTGGCTGGAGCAGCACGGCTTTACGGACGTCGGCATTGTAGGCACCAGTCTTGGATCGTGTTACGCCTTCCTTGCAAGCGCGCATGATTCGCGTATTCGGGTGAACGTGTTTAATCATTGCTCGACGTACTTCGCCGATCCGGTTTGGGAGGGCTTATCGACGCGCCACATCCGCGCAAGTCTGGGAAAAGCAGTAGATCTCGAAACGCTTCGGAAGTTGTGGCTCTGCATCAGTCCTCCGAGTTATTGGGATCGTTTCACACACCACAGAAAACATTCGAAGTTCATCTACACGCGCTTCGACACGACGTTTCCCGTACACCTGTCGCGCGAAGTCATTCGGGGCGCGCGCAAACGCCAATGGAAGCACGACGTAACTGTCTTGCCGTGCGGGCACTACACGATGGGCGAGTTTCCTTTCAAGTACATCACAGGATATGAGATCTGTTCGTTCCTGAAACGAAATCTGTAACAACTGAGAGGCATGAGCGTGATTAGCAATGCGAAATCAACGGTAGCACTGTGTACCGGGTTCATGGCGCTCATATCCATGGTGTGGGGCCAGGCCCCGATGCCGGCGTCCGGCTCTGCCGCGAGTACCGGGGGTGGGACGCAGGGCGCCGGCGTTGGCATGATGCAGATGACCGTTGCCCCGCCACCGGCGGACCCGGCCTACCGCGGCAGTGTTCCACAAGGGACGGCTTCATCTACTCCCATCGCCTTGACTCTGGGTGAGGCGATCGACCGCGGACTCAAAGCTAACCTCGGTTTACTTACCAACATTGAATCGAGCCGTGAGGTGCGCGCCGAGCGTTATCGCGCACTGAGTAGTTTGCTCCCAAGTGTGACCGGGCAGGTGGGCGAAACCGTGCAACAACTGAACCTACAGGCTCTTGGGTTCAATGTGTCGATTCCCGGCGTGGCGGTGCCGCACATCGTGGGACCCTTCTCATACCAAGCGGCACAGGCGAATATCACAACGCCGATTTTCAACTACAGTTCGCTAAGTAATTTCAGGGCGTCGCGCGAAGATGTTCGAGCATCCTTGCTGTCGGTAAAGAACGCGCGCGATCTGGTTGTTCAGGCGGTGGGGAACGCGTACTTACAGATCATTGCCGATTCGGCGCGTGTGGTCGCGACGCAAGCCGAGATCGAAGCGGATACTGCCGTTTACACGAACGCTGTGCGGCGTCACGAGGCCGGTGTGGCGATCGCACTGGACGTCCTGCGCTCGCAAGTCGAATTGAAGCAACGACAGCAATTATTGGTCGCAAATACGAATCAGTTTGAGAAAGACAAGCTGGGGTTGGGGCGCATCATCGGGCTTCCGTCGGGGCAAGACTTTACGGTTGCGGACCCCGCGCCGGCTTTGCCGCTTGAAGCGATGCCTCTCAATGAGGCTCTTTCGACAGCGTATGAGCATCGTCCGGACTATCAGGCGGCGAAGGCGCGAGTAATCGCGGCGGAGTTTTCGCTGCGGGCGGCGAAGGCTGAGCGATATCCCACAGTTCAGGCCCAAGGGTATTACGGGGATATCGGATTGCACCTGTTCTCGAATTCCCATGGAGTCTTCCAAATCACCGGCTCCGTGCAGTTCAACATTTTCGACGCAGGCCGTATCAAAGCGGACATTTTGCAGAACGATTCGGAGCTGCGGAACCGGCGGAATGAACTGGAGAACCTGCGAGGTCAGATTGATTACGATGTCCGGGCGGCTCTGCTCGATTTGAAATCGGCGGGCGATCAGGTCGACGTGGCCCGGAGCAATCTGCAGCTTGCAAACGACACGCTCAGGCAATCGCGCGACCGCTTCGCGGCAGGTGTGACGAACACGGTGGAGGTGGTTCAGGCGCAGCAGGCCGTTGCGGACGCAAACGAAAACGTTATTTCCGCTCAATATCAATACAACGTCGCTAAGGTTTCGCTGGCGCGAGGTCTAGGGATTGCTGAAGAAGGAGTGAAGAAGTATTTCACCCAGAAGCCCTGAAGCGGGTCGCATTCGGCTTCGGTGTTGACGACTACTTTTCGAGCAAAAAACTTCCTACGAACAGCGCATCGATTCCGGAGGAGTAAAAGCTGCGCACTGCATCGCGTGGCGTACAAACCAGCGGATCGCCGAAAAGATTGAAGCTGGTGTTGTAAAGAACGGGCAGGCCGGTGGAAGCTCCTGCGGATTGCAGCAAAGCGTGATAAAGCGGATTCTCGTTCTTATCGACGGTGTGTACGCGGATGAGATCGTTGCCCAGGATAGCTGCTGAAAACGTGTCGCGGTATGGAGGCCGAATGCGCGCGAGCGTTGCGAGATATCGCGCGTTCGGTCCTACCTCAAAATACTCGTCCGCTACTTCGACGGGCACGGAGGCTGCGAACTTCCTGAAGTTCTCGCGGTGTTTGATGTAGGCGTTCAGGTTCTCTGTCGAGTAGGGGTTAAGAGGGGA
>JAFAQG010000237.1 GCA_019246575.1 Acidobacteriaceae bacterium | reverse complement strand
GTGCGCAATTCCAATCATTTCGGAACAGCGATGTACTACACACTTATGGCAGCCAGGCGGAACTGCGTGGCATTTCTATGTACGAATGCCAGCCCTGCGATGGCGCCGTGGGGCGGCCGTCAAAAATCGGTCGGTACAAATCCGTGGTCCATCGCAGCGCCCGCCGGTCGGTACGCCCCTATGGTCCTGGACATCGCAAATACTGCTGTCGCTCGTGGGAAAGTCTATTTGGCCCGGCAGAAAGGCGCCGAGATTCCGCTGGGCTGGGCGATTGATGCCGGTGGCGAGCCCACTACCGATCCTGCAAAAGCCCTGATGGGCTTCATCCTCCCGATGGCCGGTCACAAGGGGTACGGCATCGCGGTCATGATGGACGTCCTCTCCGGCGTGCTCACTGGAAGTAAGTTCGGCACCCAGGTCTTTGGCCCGTATCAGCCCGAGAATCGTAGCGGCTGTGGTCACTTGATCATCGCGCTGAACATCGAGGCCATTCAGCCTCTCTCCGAATTCATTTCGCGGATGGAAACCTTGATCCAGGAACTAAAGTCGACGCCATGCGCTAGCGGCGTTGAGGAAGTCTTCTACCCGGGCGAACTGGAGGCTCGCAATGACGACCGAAATCGCCGCGCGGGCTTGGTGCTTCCCGCAAACACGATGTCTGATTTGCGAAAGCTAGCCGCGGAAACGGGCTTGAGTTCGCCCTTCTAATTCGGCCCAATTGCTTGCCTGCACTTCGGTCGAAACTGGTTCAGTCTTGGGTTATGTATGCGACTCCCTAGCTCGCGCAAGCGGCACGTTTTGGGCGGCGCGGGTCATTTCGGCTTCTGGTCGGACGAGTCGGCAGGCGGAGCGTATTTACCGTCGATCGCGTCCAGCTCCTCACTCAGGCGCTGCTGGTCGACTTTCGATTCGGTGTGGCAAATTTCCCTGCCGTTCTGGTATTCGCAGACACGACGATCCGTAGTGGGCGGCTCGATTTGGGTCCACATCTTTTCGTATTCGCGGCGCACTCGCAAATCGTCCCGCCCGATGGACATATACATTGCCTGACCTTCGGGCCGCAGGGCGAGCCAGAGTTCAACGTGATTGGCCTTCTGTTTATCCACGGGCGTTCCGATGCCTTTCAAGTAACACCTCTCGATGAAATAAGCGGCCCAGACATCGGTCGTTCGGCTAGCGATCGCGTCGAAGTATTGGAATGCCTGAGTATCGTTCTTCGGGACTCCGAGACCGTAAAGGTAGGCAGCCCCGAGAATGACCCACGCACGCGGATTGCCGAGCTCCGCGCTGCGCTGGACCCAGCAGAAACCGCGCGGGAAATCGAATTCACGATAGGCGAATTTGCCGACTTCGAGAATGTCTGACGCCAATTGGTTGCGATCGAGTCCGGGCGGGGGCCGTATACCCAGGCGGCAGGGGCTTCTCACGAACTCCTCCACGACGTCCTCCGGGATTTGTGCATCCGGCTGGAGCACAGCCCGCAGATCCGAAGGGAAGAGCGCAAATCGCGGCGACGCTCCGGGAGGAAGCACGATCGGTGACGGCCCTTTCGGTACGGGACCCGCCCAGGCGGGCTGGCCGGGAACATCGGCTTCTGTCGTTTCCGGAGCGTTCTGAACTGCCACTGCCCCAGGCAGCGGAGGCAGCGGCTCATTCTTCTGGCGCGCGGAGCGCTCTTGGTCGTTACCCGGCACACTGTCGATAGCGGCTCCCCAAGCTGCCTGAAATGAACCTTTCGAAAGTCCGCAGCAGGGGTGATACGTCCACTCGATAGTTCCGTCGAGAATCGAATTGCCGTCTGGTGAGATCCGGCCACTGAGAACGGCTTTACCCGGATAAGGCCTGAAATCTGTGCGGTACATGAGGACCGATTCGCGAGTGAACCGCTCGACGGTTACAATGCCGCCCGAAGCCTGGCTACCGTAATGCGGTTTATCGAACGGAGGACCGTTGTCCAATGTCCACGTGCCGCAATGCTGGGAGCACCAGTGCAGCACTGCGGGCGGTTTGATCGCCTCACTGCCCGAGGACGTCTTGTTCGCCGGTTGACTCTGCCCGGCTGAAATACGCGCTTATTAGGAAAACGAAAGCGATCGCGGGCGCCGCGTGGCTGCTTATCCGCCCTGCCATCCCGCTACTATAGCCGATTTCTTCACTGCCGAGAATAGGGTGAAGCTCCAGTGCTAAGTGTCGATGACGAGCTTACAACAGCGCTGCGGGTCCACAGCTTCTGCTGTGGAGGCGGCCGAGATTTTGAGCCAGAGGGCAATATCGCAATCGACTATCGCTGCCCGCGGCCTGCGTGGTAAAAGCAAAGCACCCCGATCATGGACCGGGGTGCTCGTCAATTTGCCGTAATTTCTCTAAAACTGGTTCCAGAGGAACTGATTGTAGACTTCGTGATGGTATTGCACCTCGGGCGCTTTCACGAAACTCCCGAGTAAGCGAGGGCACCGATCCGCCGCAGTCTGCTTCAGGTCCGCATAGCGTGCTTTGACGTCTTCGTCGAGCAGCTCGGTCGTCCAGTCTGCGTTTCGGAAGTTGTCTAGAGCATCGTAGATGTTGTCGGGCAGGAACCGCGATGCAGACCGGAGATTATCCAGATCGGCACTGTCACCCTCAATGCCGGTCCGGAAAACCGACAGCAGGACCATGTACGGATTGGCATCCGGCGCGACAGAGCGCACTTCCACCCGAGCGCTACGCTCGTTACCGATCGGAATGCGAATCATCGATCCGCGATCCACAGCCGAAGCCTTGATCTGGTTCGGCGCCTCAAAGTGAGGATCGAGCCGGCGATATGCATTCACGCTCGAATTCAGCATGAGACAGATATCGTTACCGTGCGTCAGAATGCGATCGACAAACTTCCAGGCGCAGTTGCTCAGGTTCTCTTCACCATTCGGATCCCAGAACATGTTACTGCCGTTCTTACTGATCGACACGTTGGTGTGCATACCGTTTCCGTTCACGCCCACTACGGGCTTGGGCAGGAAGCTGGCAGTCAAGCCCATCTTCGTAGCTATCTGTCTGCAGATGAGCTTGTAGAGCTGGATCTGGTCGGCAGCGGCGACAACTTCTCCGTAGCCGTAGTTGATCTCAAATTGTGAAGGCGCAACTTCCGGATGATCCTTTTCGTTCTGGAAGCCCATTGCGCGCTGCACTTCGGCCGCTGTGTCGATGAAAACACGTAACGGGTCGCTGGGAAGCGAGTGGTAATAACCCCCGGTGTTCACATATTCGAACTTGGCCGCCTGGTGATACTTACGCTCGGCATCTGTGCCCTGGAACAGAAACCCTTCAATCTCGTTTGCGGCGTTGAGCGTGTAGCCTTCGCGCTCGTAGAGCTCCTGTGCGTAGTTTTTCAAGACACTGCGGATGTCGGCACTATAAGGGGTGCCATCTTTATCTATGACCTCGCCGAATACCAGCACCTTCCCGGGCCCAAAAACATCCGCCGGAGCCCAGTAGAAAGCGCTCCAATCCATGCCCAGCCGCAGGTCGCTCTCGCGCTGAGCGGTAAAGCCGCGGATCGACGATCCATCAAACGTCAGATTGTCCCAGCTCTTTATAAGGAAGTTCTTGTCATAGTCCAGCATGTGCAGCCGGCCTTCAAGGTCGCTGAACAGTACCGTTACGGCCTTGATGCGCTTCTCGTCAGCCAGATATTTCAGGCGCTCTTCCTGGATCCGGTGAACAGGAACACGGTTTTTTCGCTGTTCCTTCGCGCTTAGATTCAGCTCTTCCAGCTCCGAGTACGACAGCGACAAACGATCATGCAATTCGATGGACATTCAACTCCTTAAGTCTTGTCTGGGCCAAGTAAATCTCACGCGCCAAACGTGGGCCTTCTCAACGGGGAGGCCTTGCTGTGAGCGCCCGGCGTGCGGATTGAACTCTGTAACTGGTTTAGGGTGTGACTAACTACTCGATTATCGAATGAGAAGGCCCGGCGCGCAAAGCTGAACGCTCGAATTGCTTATGGATAGTTTTTATGTAGGTGTTTTGTTCTATTTCTATCGACTGCTTCCCTGCCCGCCCCTCAAGACTGTTCAGCACTGCCGGGCTCTGCTTTCCACGGCAATATAGAATTTTGATGAGCGTCAATTCGCATGCAACCCAATCGTCGGCATTTCCTCGTTTCGACCGGTCTTACCGCTATCGCGGCTGGAAAAGCATTCGGGGCCAACGAATTCATCGCTGTCGGCGCAATTGGCTGCGGCGGCCGCATGCGGCAATTGCTCGATGCTGCCGATCACGCCGGCGGCTACAAGCTGATCGCCGCCTGCGATGTGTATGAACCCAGGCGCGACGAGATACGCGCCCGAACCAGCGACACCGCCACCGTTCACAACGATCATCGCGAGCTGCTCGACAACAAAGACGTTGACGCCGTAATCATCGCGAGTCCCGACCACTGGCACGTGCAGATGGCGTGCGATGCACTCGCGGCGGGAAAGGATGTTTACCTCGAGAAGCCCGTCACGCATACCATCGACGAAGCTGAACCGCTCATTCGAGCCGTGCGAAACTCCAGCCGTATTCTGCAATGCGGCATGCAGCAGCGCAGCTGGATCCATTTTCAGAGCGCCGTCGATCTCATCCAGGGCGGAAATATCGGACGCGTTACGCAGGTTCGTACCTATTGGTATCAGAACTACCAGCTCGCACGTGCACCCAAGCCCATCGAACTCGATGTCCTCGATTGGAAACGCTGGCTCGGCCGCGCTCCGGAGCAGCCTTTCACGGAAGAGAAGTTCCGGCGCTGGCGCTGGTTCTGGGATTTCGGCGGCGGTGCGATGACGGACCTGTTTACGCATTGGGTCGACGTTGTGCACTGGGCGATGAAGGCCGACGAGCCGCGGCTCGTTCAGACGCTAGGTGACCGCTACGTCTTCGAGCAGTTGCAGTGCCCCGACACGATCCAGTCTTCGCTCCGGTATCCCGGGTTCCAGGTTGTGTACGAGGGCACCATGGTGTCTTCAATCGACGATGGCGGGCTGGAGTTTCGCGGCACAGAGGCCACGCTGAA
>JAFAQG010000826.1 GCA_019246575.1 Acidobacteriaceae bacterium | reverse complement strand
AGAAGCTCGTTGCGAGCAGATTTCCCGGCGGCAAATCGAGGGCGCGCAATTTCGGGTACACGGTCACTCCTATGGCCACCTCACGACATAGGCCGCCGGCCCTCGCGGCGCCCACACGCGCGGGTCCGACTCGCGAAAAAACGCGATCACGGGCGCGCCGGCCGCCGCGGCAAGATGAGTGATGCCGGAATCGTTTCCTGCATAAACGCGGGCCCGGCTCAGGAAAACGGCCAGTTCGTAGAGGTTCTCGATCCGAATCGCGCCTTCAAGATGCTCTTCAGGCCCGCAGAGCCAATCGACGGGCATGCTTTTCGACAACTGAAACGCGATGCGTTCGAATAGCTGGATCGGCGCTCGTTTGCTCGGGCGGCTGGCGAATGGATGTATGGCGGCGAAGGTCCGTTTTGCGGGGGGCACACGTATTCGCGGAAAACGCGACGGGCTCATTCCCGTGAGCGCGCGCGCCTGCGAATTGTAAAAGTCCACCGCATGCGCCGCCCCGTCCTGGGGCAGGGCAGGGAGAAAGGTAAACGGAAGGCCGATGGCCGCGACCAGTTCCCGAAAGTCCGGCCGGTTCGATCCGTACCACGAGACGATTGAATCGAAGCCGCGGAGCCGCTCTATCACGTCATCCGCATGCGTAATCCCGAGCCGGTCGAGCCCGGCCGAGACGATCGACCGCGCGCGGTCGGCGCACCACGCAAGCGGTACATTCTGCTCGGCGCACCAGATCTCGGTGTAACCGGCGCGCAACGATTCGAGAGCCGGAAGACTGACGATGAAGTCGCCAATGGCTCCCGGACGAATCAGCAGACGGCGAATCAAACCGTGGTCCTGAAGAATCTCCAATTGTAAGATGGAGTTACACGGGATTCGATGAGCACGGGCACGATCGCGCCGCGCATGGCGACGGATGTCATCTCGAATGTCGGCAATACGCCGCTGCTGCGCCTTTCAAAGATCGCGGCGGACCTTCCGGGCATCGAAATCTACGCCAAAGCCGAGTATTTCAACCCGGGCGGGTCCGTGAAAGACCGCCCGGCGCTGAACATGATCCTCGAAGGGGAACGATCGGGAGCCTTGCGGCCCGGCAAAGTCATTCTCGATTCGACGAGCGGAAATACCGGCATCGCTTATGCAATGATCGCCGCCGCGAAGGGCTACCCGGTGAAGCTCTGTTTGCCTCAGAACGCTTCGATTGAGCGCAAACGCATTTTAAAAGCGTACGGCGCGGAACTCATTTTCACTCCGGCGGGCGAGGGTTCGGATGGAGCCATTCGCAAGGTTCGTGAAATCCACGCGGCCGATCCGGACCGTTACTTCTATCCCGATCAATACAGCAATCCCGCCAACTGGCAGGCGCATTACAACGCGACGGCGCCCGAAATTCTGGAGCAGACGGAAGGTCGGGTGACGCATTTCGTCACGCTGCTGGGCACCAGCGGCACTTTCGTGGGAACGGCGCGGCGGCTGCGCAAGGAGTTACGCCAGATAGAATGCATCTCGGCCCAGCCCGCCACCGGATTCCACGGCATCGAAGGCACGAAGCACATGCCGACCGCGATCGTTCCCGCGATTTACGATCCTTCGGTGGCCAGTTGTAATATCTGGATCGAAACGGAAACGGCCTACAAGATGGTCTTGCGGCTTGCGCGCGAGGAAGGCCTGCTGGTTGGAATTTCGTCGGGCGGCAATGTCGCCGCCGCGCTGAGCATCGCGCGTGAATTGAGCGAGCAGGGCAGGGGAGGCGTGATTGTCACCATCCTGTGCGATGCCGCGGACAAATATCTGAGTGAGCACTTCTGGGACGATCCGCAATGATTCATATCGAGCGCAGTCCCTGGCGCGAAATGGTGAATCACGCGCAGGCTGCTTATCCCAACGAGTGTTGCGGAGCGATGATTGGCTCCATCAATGACGGTCGAAAGACCGTTAGTGTTGCCATGGCGCTGGACAACGTGTCTTCAGGTTCGCAGCGCGCCCGCTACGAACTGCGGCCGGAAGACCTGCTGCGCGCCGATAAAGAAGCGCGCACACGGAAACTTGACCTGATCGGCGTCTACCATTCGCACCCGGACTGCGGAGCTTATTTCTCGGAAACCGATTTGAAGAACTCGTG
>JAFAQG010000824.1 GCA_019246575.1 Acidobacteriaceae bacterium | reverse complement strand
CCGACAATCGTGTGCTGGGCGAAACAACCAGACGGACAGTTTGAGTCTTGAACATGGATGTGCAATATGCGCTTTCTCTCGACAAAAGGTCTTGTTTGTCGAAAGTACGATCGTCGGCGAGCGACGCCTGCAGGCGTACGCCTTGGGTTGGGATGACCGCATCCGCGCGGATAGCGCGTGATACGTCAACGTGACCAGGCCGGACGCCTTCGCACAGGCTGAAGTCCGGTGAAGCGCGTCAATTCGCAGCAGTAGACGCCGGGCATCAGGCAGGATCATCTTTCCTGATGCCGGGGGGTTGGCTGGGCAGGCGGCCGGCTTGTACAATGATTCGTTGATAATCTACAACTGTTGGTAATCTAGGTATATGGCAAAGGCAACCGATCTTGTCCAGGGCACTCTCGATCTGTTGATCCTCAAGACCATCTCGCTGGAACCTAAACACGGCTGGGCGATCGCCAGGCGCATCCAACAGGTTTCACAAGAAGCTCTCCAGATCCAGCAGGGATCCCTTTACCCGGCGCTGCACCGTCTGGAACAGCAGGCATGGATCAAAGCAGAGTGGCGTCCGACTGAGACCGGGCGAATGGCAAAGTTCTACTCCCTTACGCGTTCGGGACGGAAGCAACTGGAAAGGGAACTGGCAAACTGGGTTCGTCTTTCGACGGCCATCAACATCGTCGTCGAGGAGGCTTAGCAATGCGGATTCTGGACAAGGCCCGTTTGCGGCTTCGATCGCTGTGCCGTCGTCCGAATGTCGACTCCGAGATCGACGCGGAACTTCGTTTCCATCTGGATCAGCTGATTGAAGAGAACATTTCATCCGGCATGCCGCGCGAGGAGGCCCGCCGGGCCGCGCAGCGCACGATCGGGGGCATCGCGCAGTACAAGGAGGAGTGCCGGGATATGCGGCGCGTGAACTTTGTCGAGGACTTTCTACAAGACGTAAGTTACACGATTCGATCTTTGGCGAAGAGTCCAGGGTTCCCAGCAGTCGTCGTCGCCACGCTGGCGCTTGGGATCGGAGCGAACACTGCCATTTTCACGATCGTGCATGGAGTGCTGCTGCGGCCGCTCGACTATCCGAAACCCGATCAGCTGATGTATTTGACGGCGGAAGCTCCGGCCACTGGCGCGACCCGAAGTGC
The DNA here is from genome assembly GCA_019246575.1 of Acidobacteriaceae bacterium. Next base: position 1,429 of record JAFAQG010000824.1, on the reverse strand, counting down.
GATCTCTGCGCCAGAGTACATCGAGTTCCGGGAGATGAATCGGTCCTTCGCAGCGGTTGGCGCTTATTCGACCGGCGGTGCGCCGTACACAACCGGCGAGGTCAACCTGACGGGCGGGGATCGACCTCTGCGCGTGCGCTCGATTTCCGTTGATGCGCACTTGCTGAAGGCGCTGGGCATTCAGCCGGAGCAGGGGCGCTTCTTTACTGAGGAAGAAACGGCGCATTGGACCGGCACGCTTCCGCCGGCGATCGCAATTCTCTCGCACGAATTGTGGCGAACAGTGTTTGGAGGACGATCGCTCGTTGGACAAAGGGTGGAAATCGACGGCCGCCCGCACGAAATCGTTGGCATTATGCCCCCCCGAGCCGACGTGATGGATAACCAGACCCAGGTCTGGTTGCCGCTCTGGCTACATCCGAGTATGGCCCGGCAACGCGAGGCCCATGTCCCTCTACGTGATTGCGCGACTGAAAGAAGGCGTCACCGCGCAGGCGGCACAGAGGAAGCTGAGCGCATTCCTCGAAAACTGGGGCGATCGTGTCGGCGCGCGAGACCATGTGCCCACGAACCGTCCTCTGCGCTCAATAGATCACACCCTCGAATTGCGGCCGTTACAGGACGCGATGGTTGGGGATGCCAGCCGCCCGATCTGGGTCCTGCAGGCCGCCGTGGGATTCGTGCTGTTCATCGTTTGCGCGAATCTTGCAAACCTGGTGATGGCTCGCGCCGGTTCACGCAGACGTGAGCTTGTACTGCGCACTGCTCTCGGCGCCAGCCGCGGCCGTCTGCTCCGGCAGTCGATAACCGAAGGTGCTGTGATCTCCGGAGCCGGTGGCATTCTGGGTCTGTGGCTGGCCAGCGTGCGGGCGCTGATCCGTGCTTACCCGACGAGCATCCCACGGGCCGGTGAGCTTACGATTGATTTGCCCGTTCTGCTGGTTGCGCTCGGCCTCTCGACCGGGACTGCCCTGCTTTTCGGATTCATATCGCTCGGGCGCCGGAGAACGAGCAGCATGGCGACTGCTCTCAAGGAGGGCGCAAGGGCCGCCACCAGCGCCTGGCATCATTACGCCCGCCGTGGACTTGTAATAGCCCAGGTCGCTTTCGCGGTGATGCTGGTTATCGGAGCCGGTTTGCTGGTTCAGACAGTCTACAACCTCACGAGGATCGATGCAGGATTTGACCGATCGCGGCTGGTGACGTTCTCGATGACATTACCAATGGCGAATTCAGAAGCCGCGACACGCGCGCAGGCATATCAACGCGTCCTCGAAAGGCTTCGCTCCGTACCCGGCGTACTCGGAACGGCTGCGATGTCGGGTCAGCCGCCGAATCGAACTCCGGATGCGATCGCGACACCTATCGAGAACTCGGCGGCCATTCCCAATTCGCAAAGCTGATTTCGCCTTGGCGGCGACTTGACGCT